>CASBQJ010000309.1 GCA_949127705.1 Synechococcales cyanobacterium PMM_0085 | reverse complement strand
AGCTGTTGCCGCAGTCGCAGTTGGCTGGGATACAGGCGCTGGTGCAGGTGGCAGGATTGAATCATGGGCAGGAGGCACTGAAGCCGGAGGCGATCGGGTTTCGCTTGGGTCCTCGGATTAATGCGGTGGGGCGGATTGCCGATCCGCAAATTGTAATTGAGCTATTGACGACGGATGATCCGCAGCGGGCGTTAGAGCTGGCAAACCAGTGTGAGGAGGTGAACCAACTGCGGCAGCGGCTGTGTGAGCTAATTGAGCAGGAGGCGATCGCCTGGGTGGAACAAAGTTCATTCGATGTGCTCAACGATCGGGTGCTGCTGGTGGTGCATCCCAATTGGCACCATGGGGTGATTGGGATTGTGGCCTCGCGGCTGGTTGAGCGCTATGGGGTGCCTGTATTCATTGCTACCTATGAAGACCAGGAGCAGCACTTGGTGCGCGGTTCGGCGCGGGGGATCCCAGAATTTAATGTGTTTGAGGCGTTGCAGTGCTGCGATGACTTGATGGAAAAATATGGCGGGCATCGGGCGGCGGGTGGTTTTTCGCTGAAGGCGGAGTATCTCGATGAGGTGCGATCGCGCCTGCGCATTTTTGCCAATATGCACCTACAGCCCCAGTATCTCAAGCCTTTAGTTAGCATCGACGCTCAGGCGACGCTGAGCCAAATTAATTTGGCGCTGTTTAAGCAAATTGATCAGCTACATCCCTGTGGCATCGAAAACGCGGATCCGGTATTTTGGACGCCGAATGTGCGAATTGTGGATCAACGACTGATCGGGCGGGATCAGTCGCATTTGAAGCTAACACTGGCGGAGGATGGCTACCCCGGCACGATTAAGGCGATCGCATGGCGCTGGGGTGAATATTATCCGCTGCCGGGTCGGGTGGATATTGCCTATCGGCTGCGGCTGAATGAGTGGAAGGGTGAGAAGACTGTGGAACTGGAGCTAGTGGGGGTGCGATCGCCCGAGTCTGTGCCCGAGTCTGTGCCCACGTCTATGCCCGAGTCTGGAGGAGAGACCCTGGAGTTGCCGCTGCTGGTGCAGGAGGAAGGCGATCGCACCCCAGACAGCCCGGTGGCCGATCTGGCTAATTTGTCAGCAGCAGACTCTCCGATTTTCTTGGCCCGTGAGGGGCAATCGGCAGAGCCGGAGCTAGAGGACAAGAACGATCAGGCCGATCGGCTGACGGGGGTGACGTTCTATTTCAACCAGCGCAAGTATCTGTGCCGGATTGCCGTTGTGCAAGGCGAGCGAGAGCTACACATTTACAATCCCGAGGGGCATCTGCTAGCCGTGCAGCCGCAGCAAGCATGGGGCTGGCTAGGGCAACGCCGCGAGGATGCCCAGCAGGTGGATGTGTCGCAGTCTTATTACTTCAACCTGATTCGAGCAGCCCTGAATGCGCTGGAAATTGAGGAGAAGTCTGACCTGCTCCAAAAAAAAGATCGGCTAATTGTTGAAAAAGACCAGCAAATTAGCACGCTGACTCAACAGCTGAATTTGCTCCAGCAGCAGCTTGGTCAGCTTTCTGTAGAGCAACAGCAGCAGTTTCAAGCGCTGCAGGTCAATTTGCAGCAGCACGAGGCCGCGATTCAACAGCAAGAAACCCAGATTGGCAACTTGCAGGCGAATGGATTCACGTAGGGGCATGGCACTGCCATGCCCTAACCCCAAACAGGACATGGCAATGCCATGTCCCTACACCGAATAGGACATGGCGGTGCCAATGTCCCTACCCCGAATAGGACATGGCAGTGCCATGTCCCTACACCAAAACAGGATGCGACACATTCTGTAGGGGCATGGCACTGCCATGCCCTACTTGGCAGAATTCAATGGGCAGGCGATCTAGTACGACATCTTCTGTATTACCCTTAGAGTCCATTGGTCAGCGTCCAACTTGCCGGATTTTATGCTTGTCTCCACCCGCCGTTTTAGTGTTCTACTTGGACTTGCCCTGCTGTTGGGCAGCCCTGCGCCAGGGCTGGCTCAGATTACTATTCCGCGAGAGGGTAGCCCGGTTGAAGCCGGTGTGCCGGAGATGAACCGGGGCATTCAACTGATTCAAAATGGTCAACTAGATGCTGCGATCGCGGCCTTTCAGCAGGCTACCCAAGCCAACCCACGGCTGGCTCCGGCCTACTACAATTTGGGTTTGGCATTGCGGCAAAAGAGCGACCTCCAGGCGTCGGCTACGGCTTTTTATCAGGCGACGCAGGCTGATCCGGGATTTGCGCTGGCGTTTGCTAATTTGGGAGCGGCGCTGCTAGAAGGCAGTAATTTAGATTTGGCGGGACAATATTTGCAGCGCGCCACCCAGCTCGATCCCAACTTGGGCATTGCCTATTACAACTTGGGGCTGGTGCGACGGCGGCAGGGTAGTCAACCCCAGGCGATCGCCGCGCTCCAACAGGCGGCTCGGCTTAGCCCCAGCGCGGCTGAGCCGTCCTACCATCTCGGCCTAATTTATGACGAACAGCGGCAACCGTCAGAGGCAATTCGTTCATTTGAACGGGCGATCGCCATCAACCCTCGCTATGCCGAAGCCCACTATAGTTT
>CASBQJ010000308.1 GCA_949127705.1 Synechococcales cyanobacterium PMM_0085 | reverse complement strand
GATCAAGGCTTTGCCGTTTTTAGCAAAATCCCGCTCTCCTCTAACCTGTCACTTCGACCTGCCGTTATCTTCACCAATGATGTGGGGATTTTAGTACCTGTTACCTATGATTTTCAGATTGGCAGTAGCGATGTCCCGACTGCGTTGCCCTATCTAGGTACAGGTATCTCAATCTCTACAGGCAATGACAGCGAAGTTGACTTTTTAGTCACCGGGGGGGTAGACATCCCGATTAATCGGCAATTTACGGCTACAGCGGGGCTAAATGTGGCTCCGTTTAACTCATTTGATCTGGGTATTCTGTTAGGCGTTGCTTACAACTTTGAAGCCAGGACGGTAAGCACCCCGGTCGCCTCGGTCAATCCTGAATTTTTTGGTCAAGATGCCCGTTCCAACCCTTCCTTTTTGGGAGCTGGGCTGAATCTGGGTATTGGCGGAGACAGCGCCTTGGGTGACAGTAGTTTTGCGGTGCTCAGCAAACTGGCTCTAGGCCCTAGCGTTTCGGTGCGGCCTACCCTGCTAGTCGAAAACGACGTCACGGTTTTAATTCCTGTCACCTACGACTTTGAACCCATTACCACTGAGTATCTGACCCTAGCGCCCTATGCCGGAGGTGGCCTATCCTTCTCCACAGGTGACGATAGCAATTTTGATTTACTCCTGTCTGCCGGGTTCGATGTGCCAATCACCCGTAACTTGGCGGCTACAACAGGCGTCAACATTACCCCGTTTGACTCGTTTGATATCGGCGTTCAAGCTGGGCTGGTTTATACCTTTAGCAGCTACTAAGGATCACAAAGTTCGTCAACACACCATTCCCTGGGTAGGGACATGGCACTGCCATGTCCTCCCAGGTGTGTCAATTTTGCCGATGATTTTTTGCCGATGATTTAATTTGCGACCCTAGCATCCGTTACAAATCAGCCGCCGTTCAAACCGTTCAATATTTTCTTCGCTACAATTCGCTACAATTGAATCATAAATAGAATTGTCTGTACTACCACGCTAGAGAGTAGTACAGACAATTATCTTTATTAGCTGAGTTTGGCCGCCAATCGAGCCGTTTAGCTCAGTTTTCACCCGATCGCTCTGATTTTTACTGTTTGCGTCTCCTATCGGCCTTCCCATGACCATCCAAACTCAGCGTCCCGTTAGTCTGAAGGTTATTGTTGCGTACAAAGGCATAGGGGTGTTGGTACTCACAACCGTGAGCCTGGTGTCTGCCCTTAGCTGGCGCAATTATGAAGGGCTGATGGCGATCGCCCAAAACTATTTGTTAGACGAAGAATTTACCCTGGCCGATTGGGTTTTGACCACTGTTTTGCATTTTCAACCCCATAGCCTGCGGATGATTTCCTTTGGGACTGGAGGATATGCCGTAGTACTGGGTACTGCTACAACAGGCTTTTGGTATGGTAAGCGATGGGCACGGGTACTGATGCTGCTCATGGCAGGGGTTCCGCTGCCTTTAGAAATTTATGAATTAGTCAATCATGCGTCTTGGGAGCGGGTGATCATCTTTTTGATCAATGTAGGGGTGATCGGCTACTTGCTCAAGCATGTATTTGAGCCGCTCCCATCTGCTGTGGTTTCCCTCGATTCGTAGAGACGCGATTAATCGCGTCTCTATGTAATTTGCCGCGCGCTTTTGTGTCGAGGGTATGTGCAGATTTTAAACCGTCCCATAGGTAGACTAGACCGTCGAGTCTAGCAAGATACACTCATAGTGCTTAGGGTGTATTACTTCGTGTAGCGTGACGTCCAGAGCGATCGCCTTCGACCTGTGAACTCTGGTGAACTTAGGTCTGGTGAACTGAGGTCTGGTGAACTAAGGGATGTTGCGCCAACCATATTCAATTTTGCGGATCCACGGTTCATTCATCTATTGATTTAATTTGTGACGTCCTGTGGAACACGGCACAACCGACAACAGCTCTTCGACCTTCTGCAATCCCAGTAGGAACAACCTTAATATGTCAGCGTCATCTAGAAATGTAATCTCCCAGAGCCAAGCGTTGCCCATGAGCGAATCTCTCTGCGCACCCTGGTCAGCCATCTCTGCACCCATTGATGGCAGTTCACAAAAGCAAGTTGCAGCAGACAAGCTGTCAAACTACGACTTGATTTTGAACTGTCAGACAGGTCTCCGCCCAGAGCGCTCTGCCTTTGCAGAGTTAATTCGGCGCTATCAGTCACATGTGGAAAAGGTGCTGTATCATCTTGCCCCTGATTGGTCTGATCGGGCAGACTTGTCCCAAGAAGTTTGGATTAGGGTTTATCGAAATGTCAAGCGGTTGCAAGAACCTGTCAAGTTTCGGGGCTGGCTCAGCCGAATTGCGACTAATTTGTTTTATGACGAATTGCGTAAGCGGAAACGAGTCAGTGCTCCCTTATCGTTAGATGCACCCCGCAATTTAGAAGATGGGGAAATGGACTGGGAGATTGCATCGGGCGGTCCAGGCCCAACCGAAGATCTGGTCACCCGAGAGTTCTATGAGCAGCTACGAGAAGCGATCGCTGATTTACCTGAAGTCTTTCGTACCACCATTGTGTTGCGAGAAATTGAAGGAATGGCGTATGAGGAAATTGCTGAATTAACGGGTGTGTCGTTAGGAACCGTCAAATCTCGCATTGCCAGAGCACGGCAGCGGCTGCAATCGCAGCTTCAGAGTTATTTAGATAGCTAAAGCCGTTAGACTAGACATCTGACTTGGTAGGTACATTAGAGGGACTATTCAAAATCGTACAGGTCGATCGGTTGGAGTCGATGGACTGGAGATGATTGAGATGAACCCGTTAGGACATACTAAGGTTTAGGTCTTTTGAGTCTACGTTAGGCTTTCAGGGATAAGGTGGTGCAGGTGTGATGCGAGTGACTGGAGAATTTGGCAATTCTGACTATAGTTTTTGTAGCGTCGGTTTTTGCAGCATCTAACCCGAGCTGCTTGGACACTGCTCATGAACTCACTTGATCTAAACTAGTGGCCTTTTAGAGTCTGAGTCGTAGATTCAGTTTAATGATGATGCCGAATTTTAATCCTGGTCACCACTCCAGGCGCGTGCCACCGAACGCTAGATGCGCTAAAAACAGTATTAACCCTTCCCCTGTAGACGGTCTTGTGGACAGCATGGACAACTTGAAACGCGATCGCTTTGAATTATTGAGTGCGTATCTAGATGGTGAAGTCACCCCAGCAGAACGCCGTCAGGTGGAAGATTGGCTAGCCAATGACTCAACGGTGCAGCAGCTCTATGCGCGGCTGTTGCGGTTGCGTCAGGGGCTGCGAACGATGCCTCTGCCTGTGGCCGAGCGACCCGTTGAGCAAACGGTGCAGGGCGTATTGTCGTCACTAGATCGCAAACCGCGCCGGACAGCCGTTTGGGGCGGGGCGGCGATCGCTGCTCTGATGGTGGGGGCACTGTCAACGGTAATGATTCCTGCAACTACCTCCCATTTTCAAAAGTTAGCCGAAACTCCTGAACAGCCTCTGCCCGCAGGGACTGGGCTAATGGTGGCTCTCGATCGCCCCATTATGGAAATCCCCGATGTGTCTCAAATGAATGCTCCGTTGCCAGCTCAAGCTCCGTTTAATGGTGCCCTCAACAAACTCCGCACCAAGACTACAGATCGTTGAGCGACCCGCTACCTCCTAGAAGAGACTCCTAGAATAGAGTTGATGCCGCGCCCGCTCTGGGATGCCTCCTCAACTCTATTTTTTTGCCTATTTTTTTGCCTATTTTTCTCCATGAGCTGGACGCCACATCTGACTGACGATGGTTCGTTTACCTTCTTTTCGGCAGAGTTTGGGGAGGCGTTTCACAGCCAAGCCGGAGCCAAGGCAGAAGCCTTTACCAAATTTGCTCAGGTGACAGGGCTGGCGCAGCGATCGCAGTGCGGTGAT
The DNA here is from genome assembly GCA_949127705.1 of Synechococcales cyanobacterium PMM_0085. Taxonomy (GTDB): domain Bacteria; phylum Cyanobacteriota; class Cyanobacteriia; order Elainellales; family Elainellaceae; genus CASBQJ01. Next base: position 3,632 of record CASBQJ010000308.1, on the reverse strand, counting down.
CTGCGGTTGCTGGATATTTGCTACGGTCTGGGATATAACACGGCAGCAGCGTTAGAAACAATTTGGGCGGCCAATCCCGGCTGTCGGGTCGAGCTTTACGGGCTAGAGCTAGATGAGACGGTGCCGCTTGCGGCGATCGCCCCCGACCTGTTGGCTAGCTGGTCGCCAGAGGTGCAGACGTCATTGGAGGCGATCGCCCTCAACCACCGACATACAACACCCCTGCTGCAAGCAACCCTACTGATTGGCGATGCCCGTCAGACGATTCAACATCTGGCTCAAACTGGCTTTCAAGCCGACGCCATCTTTTTTGATCCCTTTTCGCCCCGACGCTGTCCGCAGCTGTGGACGGTTGAGTTTTTTGCTCAGGTAGTGCGCTGTTTGGCTACCCATGGCACCCTAGCCACATACTCGCGATCGGCGGCGGTGCGCACGGCGATGCAAGCAGCAGGGCTACAGATTGGCACCATTCGACTCGACCCATCCCACCGTCCCCGCGAATGGTCCCAGGGGACAGTTGGGGTACTGGCTGAACCCCAGCCTGAGAAACTGGCTGAGAAACTGGCTGAGCAATCGCTACATCCCCTCTCCCTCATGGAACAGGAACACCTAAACACTAGAGCAGCCGTCCCATATCGCGACCCAGATTTAAGCGACCCAGCCGAGCTAATCCAACTGCGGCATCAACACGAGCAGCAGAACTGCGGCTGGGAGTCTACCTCTAGCTGGCGACGGCGTTGGGGGATTGATGAAGGCGATGATTAGCTGAAGGGATCGTCCAAGTCATCCGCTTCATCTAGTTCTGTAGTGGCTTCAAAATCTTCATAGTCTTCATCTTCGGGATCACCCACCATATTGGGGCTAATCAGCGTAATGTCGAACTCATCGGGCGGAACGGTTGATACAGCATCGCGCTTGAGCAGGTAGTACAGCGCATGAACCTGTGGGCCAAAGACGACCTTGTCTTCGTCTGCCAAGTCGTGGGCTTGCAGCTTGCGGCCATTGATCAGCAAACCGTTGGCGCTAGGCTTGCCTTTGAGGTTACCATCGACAATCCGATAGTAGTGACTGCCATCTTCATTGGGCAATTGCACCAGCGTTGCGTGCCGGCGAGAGACAAACTGGGAAATGAGGCGGATGTCACATTTGGGATCTCTGCCGATGGAGTACACTGCGCCATCTAACGTGTATTCACGCCGTCCCTTATTGTCTTCGATAATCAGCAAATGGTTGTAGTGCGGTCCTGACATGTGACAACTAATAGTGCAATGGCTAGATGGTGCAATCAACAGCAAAACTGCTGAGGTTGAGAAAACCAGGCGATCGCACTCAAAGCAAGTTGGGGCAAAGAGGTGAGCGCATGACCTTTTCTAGAAGCTGAATTGACTTCCATCTGAAAGCTTAACCTAGTGTACCTACTCTAAAGCAGAATGAAATCTGTTTGTACCCGTAGAGTTTAAAGAAAGGTCAAAAAAATGGCTCTCTCTAATCAATTTTTATCTTGTCAATAGCTGTGAAATGAGACTTGTCAGTGCGCTTTAGAGCGTTGGAAAACCTCTGGATCCAAAATAGCTATTGCTAGTTCAAGGGCTGAAGGTCTAGGCGCTGGGGCGTCCGGCGCAGCAGCAGCGAGTTGGTCAAAACGCTGACGGAGCTGAGCGCCATCAAGGCTCCGGCGGCAGAGGGGTTGAGCAAAATGCCAAAGGAGGGCAGCAAAACGCCAGCCGCAATGGGGATGCCGAGGACGTTGTAGGCAAATGCCCAAAACAGGTTTTGGCGAATTTTGTTGAAAATAGCGCGGCTGAGGTAAATGGCTTCGACGACATCGGTGAGGCGATCGCGCATTAATACAATGTCCGATGCCTCAATTGCCGCATCGGTACCGGAGTGCAGCGATAGGCTAACATCGGCGGCGGCCAAGGCGGGTGCATCGTTAATCCCATCGCCGATCATCGCTACGACCTGCTGCTGCGGTGTTCCGGCTGCATGCAGCTGGGCGATCGCGTCTACCTTGCCCTGGGGCGACACCCCCGCCTGAATGTCTGCGGGCGCAAATCCGAGAGGACGGGCGATCGCATCAGCCGCTAAGGGATGATCGCCCGTCAGCAGCACCAGCTTCATGCCCATCTGCCGCAGGTGCATTACGGTCAGCGCCGCATCGGGACGGAGGGTATCTTGGGCGGCAATGATGCCGACTAGTGCCGCGCCCGCCGCCACATAAATCACCGTTTTGCCCGTAGCGGCCAGAGCATCGGCCTGACTCTGAGCATCGGCTGGGATGCTGACACCCTGGCGAGCCAGCCACGGCGGGGTGCCCACCAAAATCAGTTGGCCATCGACCTGAGCCGACACGCCCATCCCCGCCTCGGTCACAAACGCTTCGGCGGCTAATAACGGCAGATTTTGCTGCTGAGCCTGGTGGCGAATGGCCGACGCTAGCGGATGATTGGTGCCGCTCTCAACCGTGGCGGCTAGTTGCAGCAGTTCGCTAGCCGATCGCGTTGCCCCCAACGGCACACAGTCTGTGATGCTGGGCTGCCCGGTGGTCAGCGTTCCGGTTTTGTCGAAGACAACGGTTTGCAGTTGATGCACTTTTTCTAAGACATCGCCACCGCGAATCAGCAGGCCGCGCTCGGCTCCTACCCCCGAGCCAACCAAAATTGCGGTAGGTGTGGCTAATCCTAGCGCGCAGGGGCAGGCAATTACCAGGACGGCGATCGCCAGCTTCAGGCTCAGCAGCAGCGGCGATGGAGCTAGATTAGGGGCAGCATGGGCAGCAGCCATATGGGACATATGCCCCATCCCGGCACTCCCTATGCCCACACTGAGGTTGCCGATTTCTGCCCCCCACAGCGGCGTTCCCACAAAATACCAGAACCCAAACGTGAGTAAGGCGATCGCCAAAACGCCGTAGGTAAAGTATCCGGCAACCGTATCGGCTAGCCCTTGAATGGGGGCTTTACGGGTTTGCGCCGTTTCGACTAACGCAATGATTTGAGCCAGGGTGGTGTCTTTCCCGGTGCGGGTGGCTCGCAATGCGATCGCCCCCGTTTGGTTCAGCGTTCCTGCTGCGACAAACTCTCCCGGCTGCTTGAGGACGGGCGTGGCTTCCCCGGTTAGCATCGACTCATCGACCGTGGTTTGACCCAGAATAATTTCGCCATCGACGGGGATTTTTTCACCCGGCAGCACCTGCAACCAGTCGCCAACGGTAACTTGAGCCGTCGGCAATTCAACGGTTTTAACCAGATTGAGCTGAGCTGGACTGAATTCAGCGCTAATCTGATCTGGAGCGAACCGCTTGGCGATCGCGGGTTGCAGCGCCAACAGTGACTGCAACGACGCGGCAGCTCGGCTACGCGCCTGCTGTTCGAGGGTGCGCCCCAGCAAAATAAAGCCGACCAGCATCACCGGTTCATCAAAGAAGCATTCCCAGCCCAAGCGCGGCAATAGCAGCGCCACTAGGCTGGTGGTGTAGGCCGTCAGCGTCCCCAAACTCACCAGCGTATTCATATTGGGAGCATTGCGCCGCACCCCTCGCCAGCCGTCCACAATCATGGCGCGTCCGGGGAAAATTAGCGCCAGGGTAGCCAGCCCGCAGTGAAACCAGATGTTGCTCAGCCCCGCAATGG
>CASBQJ010000307.1 GCA_949127705.1 Synechococcales cyanobacterium PMM_0085 | reverse complement strand
GGTTGCAGGCTACTACAGCAGTTCAACCTGCACACCCACAGATCGCAAACCCTACATTTAAGGATAAGACGCACAATGAACCTGAACCGATTGGTAGTACTAGGTGTTACGTCTTTGCTGGTCAGTGTTGCCCCGATCTCCTATGCGATCGCCGAGTCAGCACCTGGGCAAGCCGGACTTCAGAATTCAGTCGATAAACCCGTAACTGTGGCTCAAACCCAAACTGGTGCCCTATATTCCGGTACTTTTACAGCAGGAGAAGCTCCTACTACTGGAACAGCACGCATCGTTAGCGAAGGCGGGCATCGTTATTTGGAGCTGGATGCCGCCTTCACCACCAGCAACCAAGGCCCTGACCTCCATGTTCTATTAGATACCCCTAGCCGCCCCCCCGGAACCTACGCCAACTTGGGTAGTGCGTTGAACTTGGGCGGTTTACAGAGTCCAACTGGTGCCCAACGCTACCCCATTCCAGATGCAATTAACCTGCAAAACTACGGTTCCGTAGTGATTTGGTGCCGGATGGCGAATGCTACGTTTGGCTATGCTCCTCTGCGTTCAGTTAGTGGAGCTGTTCGAGGTCTATTTTAAGATAGGACGCTCCACCGGGCAAAAGTTCCGGTTCAGATCGTCTAAGGGTAAATTTTTTTTGAGGGAACGATTGAGCAGAATGACTGGGTAGGGGCATGCCATGATATGCCCCTATTGGCGTGAACGGCCCCACAATCTATTTAAATCGGGATCATTTCGTTAAGCCATCCCTTCATAATAGAAATAGAACCAAATTTCTTAGACAGACCTGAGCTGGAAAAAGCGGTTGTCAAATATGTTGAGGCTGAATCGAAATGAACTTATTAGCTGCTGCACTGGTAATTTTGCTGCTGCTGATCCTAGGAGTGGTGCTCTATCTGCTGGCGGCTCGTCCCTACCAGTCTGCTGACTCTGTGGCCCACTCCTACGACGAATGGACAGCCGATGGCATTTTAGAGTTTTATTGGGGCGAACACATTCACTTGGGCTACTATGGTGCACCACCCCGACATCAGGACTTTTTGGCCGCAAAATCTGAGTTTGTGCATGAAATGGTGCGTTGGGGCGGTCTAGATCGGTTACCTGCTGGTACCACTGTCTTAGATGTGGGCTGTGGCATTGGGGGGAGCAGCCGCATTTTGGCACAGGATTATGGGTTTGCCGTCACCGGGATTACCATCAGCCCTCAGCAGGTTAAACGCGCGCAGGAACTCACCCCTGAAGGACTGAAGGCTCGGTTTCAGGTGGATGACGCGATGGCACTGTCGTTCCCAGATGCTAGTTTCGACGTGGTTTGGTCAATCGAAGCAGGTCCCCACATGCCCGATAAAGCCATTTTTGCCACAGAGTTGATGCGGGTGCTCAAGCCCGGTGGTGTGCTGGTTGTCGCCGATTGGAATCAGCGAGATGATCGCAGAAAACCGCTGAATTTTTGGGAAAGACCCGTGATGCAGCAATTGCTTGATCAATGGTCTCATCCTGCCTTTGCCAGCATTGAAGGGTTTGCTGAGCTTTTAGCGGAAACGGGGTTCGTGGATGGAGAAGTCACAACCGCAGATTGGACAGAACCCACCCTGCCCTCGTGGATTGATTCCATTTGGCAAGGCGTGGCTCGACCTCAAGGCTTGGTGCGGTTTGGTCTAGCGGGTTTCATTAAATCGTTGCGAGAAGTCCCCACGCTGCTTTTGATGCGGCTAGCATTCGGGACAGGGCTTTGCCGATTTGGCATGTTCCGCGCACTGAGAGCGAAGGCACTGCTAGCCTAAAGCATGCGTTAATTAGACAAGATTGCCTTGCTGCACTGCAATTGTGCTACCTTTATAGACTAGTCGGTTTTGATGGAGATCAGCCATCAGACGCAAGGGGGAAAGTCCGGTGTAAATCCGGCGCTGTCCCGCAACTGTAAGGAGAGGCGCAACTCTCTGAGTCAGAATGCCCGCCGATGATCTGTGCAAATCTGTTGTTGTTCATCTGCGAGGTACGGATGATGATTGCTTTAAGCTTTTTGCGATTTTGTGCGATTAATCCGTCTCAGAAATTCATTTCTAGACGCAAGATTGTGGCACTCCGATTTGAACCGATTTTGAACTGATTTCGAACTAATTAGTTCTGCACCTGCTTGCTGATAGATTTGGCTGAACCGCCTTTGTCAAGGTGGTCTAGTTGCCATGAGCTTTGAATCGGCAAGCTATAGTTACGGGTTAAACGTTTTAGCGAACGGGCTAAGAGAAGAAGCGAATGCGAATGCGAAACGAACTCTGGCAAGGATACTTTGGTTACTGGCAAAACCGCTTCATTCATCACAATATTTTGACCATTGGATACATGGCCTGGATGGGCTACACCAACGAAGGCCGTGGCATGGTGGTTTGCGATGTGGTAGATCCTGTGTTGCCCACCATCGACTGGAGCCTTGAGACTGTGAACTTTGAGCAGATATTCATTCCTCAAGCGAAAATAACTCGCTACCTGCACTCGCTTGAATTAGAGCAAGAGGTGGTGATTGCATTGTTAAACGCGATCGCCACCTATGATCCAACCCAAGCGATTGTGACCCTAGTCATTGGTAATGGTGCAATCGATATTAACCTGCTCCAAAACCTAGCGACTGCCCCAGCTGACTGTTATCGGCAGGTGCAGCACCGCTGGTCAGAATTTCAGCTTGATTTAACTACTTAGGATGATGGATTTAATCAGATCGGGAATTTGATTGCGGGTAGGGGCGAACGGCCGTTCGCCCCTACAGAAAAATGGCGTAGTGCAGGCTTCCAGCCTGCGCGGGCAAGATGCCCGCGCTACGGTAGCCAAACTTGCGCCGTCTTCTACTAGGTTGCGGCACTTTCGAGTTCGCTAAGACGATGTGTCCACTCGGCAGTCGTCAACACCTGGCTAAACACATCGTGGTGGGTCACCAAAACTGCGCGATGTAATTCCTCTCCAGTGGCCGCACCCACTGGCGTTTCGGTGTCGAGTGTGCCCGTCGCATCGCTCAAAAACTCTACGTTAAAACCAGAGTGAAACGCCTGCCGTGCCGTCGTGTCGCAGCACATGTTGGTCATGTATCCGGCAATTACAACAGTATCAATATCCTGCGATCGCAGCCACTCCTCTAGCTGGGTATTGGTAAAACTTCCCGGCACAGTTTTATCCACCAACAAATCATGCGGACGTTGGGCGATCGCAGCATGCAGCTCCCATTCTGGAGATCCCTGTTTAAAAAACGGGGTATCGTCCGCCAGTTCCGTATGACGCACCACCACTACCGCAATCCCTTGCTGAGTCGCCACATCCATCACCTCTAACACATGCTCTAGCGTACCGCTGGGATAGCTGACGGGCAAAGCACCGCTGAAATATTCGTTTTGCACATCAATGACCAGCAAAGCTCGCTTCATCTACCACACTCCAACCATTTCTCTGATCTGAGTGTAGCCGTGAGTTGTCACATAAATGCTTCTAACGAACAGTTTTTCTTACTTTTCCAGCAAGCCCTCAATCAAGCAACGTAAAGGTGGTAGATGCGATCGCCCTGCTCTACCGTTGTGATCAACAGTGATCAACATTATTCTCACTACACCACTCCATCCCCTAACGTTCAGCGCGATCAAATATCGTAGCAGCAGGGGCACTGTGCAGTTCAGGCTCAAGGGCGTCAACCGGGTGGCGGGTAAGATGGCGGCGTGAAATTTTCTCTTCTGGATTAATGCCATCAAATGTAGGCGGTATCCAGACTCGCACAATCAGCAAGACAGATAGAACCAATAAAAACGCACAGGCTGATAATACTTGAGGCCAAGGCGTTTCGAGAATGCCATGCACAATAATTTCACGCAGCACAGACACAATCGACACTTCGACTGCAACCCCAATCGACACCCGATGTTCTTGTAAATAAATCACCAACAACCGAAATAGTTCTACCAAAATCAACAGAAACAAAATATCAGACATGACATTTTGCAACTCTAGAGGTGGTAATAGCGACAACACCATGGCCCGAAGCTGCATCAGCATAAAGCTAAACAGTCCTAGACAAAGCGAAATCACAATTAAGTCTTGAATGGCCTCAAGAATGCGAATTACACCGCTGCTGTACAGTAAATCTAACCAGTGACCCGTTTTATCTCTGAGCGGTTTCTGCATGAAAAACTCCAATTGAAGGTAGATATTTAGAGGTTCTGCGGTGTTAGTTTCAATCTTTGCCTGAGAACCAAATTTTGTAAAATGTCGATTCCCAACCTATAAGATTAGTAATTCTTATATTTTTAGCAGCAACCAGTCAGTAAAACTGAGTTTAAGGCGCGATCGCGTCACCAAGCCCCATGGCTGACAGGACATCAACCGAATTCTCATAACGGGTCTACAGCTGCTCGCGCACCCACGCCCGAAAGCATTGCTCTGCATCTACTTCATCCTGCTGAGCCTGCTGCAAAAAATCATAGAATCGCTGCTTGGGCACAAACGGAAACGTTGGGCTACAGTCCACTTC
>CASBQJ010000306.1 GCA_949127705.1 Synechococcales cyanobacterium PMM_0085 | reverse complement strand
ATGTCTGAGCGCTCGCGCCCCATCCATCCGCTCGTGATCGAAATGCGACGGCTCGTGATGCGGTAGCGCAACCACAAGGCTCGCACCGTAGCACCCACTGCTAAGGGTAAGCAGATCACTGTTAGCCCTAAGAAGAGATGAAAAATCAAATCTCCCATGGCTGGGCCGCCTTCATAAAAAACGTCTTCCTGAACCGCCATCAAGCACCTCTGCTTTTGTCAGCAACTGCTTTAATTCTTGCAGAAATTCTTCATAACAACACTCTACCGCGCTGGGACGTACGGTAATTACTACCAACCAGCCTGGAAGTAGCTCGGGTATGAGTTGCCGTAGAGCAGCCCGAATCCGTCGCTTAATGCGGTTTCGCACCACCGCACGTTTGCTGACCTTTTGGCTAATTGAAACTCCAATTCGCGTTGGCTGCGGGATTGGGACAACAGCTAATTGAGGCTGGGCTAAGTCTAAATTAGCTGAGCTAATATGACTATCCGCTACCGACAAGGCTCTTAACGAAAGATGAGGAGCATCTCGTCGCAACCCAGCGCGATAGACTGCACTGAAGTCTCGTCGATGCTTGAGCCGATATCGTTGAGGAAGAGCCACAAACTGCCTGATTGGAAACAGGTCACCGAGGAAAAAGTAGTGCAGGCACTACAACAGACTAATGACGTTCAGCCGGAAACTGACTGCCATTTTCCAGTGTTAGCCACGGTTAGCCACCGTTAGCCGCCCGCTATGACTAGGCAACCGCAAGCCTAGCCCGCCCTTTAGCCCGACGTGCTTTAATTACACGCTGCCCATTCTTGGTACGCATCCGTGCCCGAAAGCCAGATTTTCTCAAGCGTTTGCGGGACGTTCCCCCTAGGGTTCGCTTGGTCATGAGCCATCACTCCGAGTATTTTTTTGACAAAAAGTCACAGTCTATAATCGTATCATCAAAGTGGTGGCAAAACTATAACTAGAGCGAGCTTTTTTGCGACGTCTTTTAGCCGTTTGCAATGGCTCACCCGCACTTCAAACCCTGATTTGACGATCATTCTCGGCCAATGCTGATGATCCAGGTGCCCAGATAGCGCCGGAGTGGGATATCACCTGGGGTTCGAACTAGAGCATTGAAATAGTGGGTTCCACCGATTCGAGGGTTGCGGACATTAGAGAGTACGATTTCAACGCGAGTATTTGCTGCAACGGGTTCAACCGGGTAGATCAAAATTTCCCGACTCTCTCGATCCCAGGTGACTTGATCGAGGTCAACATTTTCACCATTGATCCGCAATTCAATATTATCGTCGTCAAATGTGCCTTCATAGGTTTCTGGATAGGTAACGGTAAACTCAGAAACTTCCGTCAGCATTTTTTGCCGAGAGATTCTAAGGCGGTAGCGATCGCGTTGAAAGGGTCTGCCGTTATAATCCAAGCGGAAGGAAAGCTGATTTTCGCGGTCAACCCCGCTAAAGATGACCAATCCAGGTAGCCCCTGGGCTTGAATCACAGGGGCCAAGCCCGCTACCAGGCATCCCGACAGCGCCAGTGCCGTCAGGATGCGATTGGTCAATGTTTTAATAACCATAACGTTTGCGCGCATTTAGCATTACTTTACGATACTAGTCATTAAACTTCATTGTTTGTTAACGACTTTAGCATTAACGACTTTAGCAGGAGTTAGGTGTGTCGGCACTACCTGATCAACAGATACGCTGAGATGGCTTAAAAAGCAGGTTCGGCGAGGTAATTCCCGAAGAAATCTGAATCCTACCCGATTGTTCTGTTGAAAACAGCTGGCGCGACCGGATGCAACCGTTGTCTAGCTATTACGAACGTTGACGAAGCAACTCTGCTCAAAGTGCCCGGTCGGTGAAAACACATAGAAAATACATGAAGGTTGCGATCGCATAGGTTACAAAACTATACGAATGTTGAAAGATCGACTTGTCTAACATCATGCTGCTTTAAGAGACATGGTCGTTGCAGCTTTAGCAAACCCACAAGTTAATGGCTAGAAGACTGATTGGCTATGCTATTGAAGGCTGTTTGAGGTTGAAGGCAGGAAGACAAAAAGAGGGATAAAAAGCGAAGGCGATCGCTCTATAATCGCCCTATAGATGAAATCAGGAATTAAGTTAAAAAAACCTAGATTGGCGGGGATCAATTTTAGGATGCTGAATGAACTTTTAGCGGCATTGAGCTGCTAAATCATTTCGATGTTGAAGTCCAATTTAAGTTCAATTAAGGAAAAAGAGTAGATGAGAATTGCGATCGCCAAGGAAATTGAAGTGGGAGAGCGTCGGGTCGCGTTAGTTCCTGATACGGTCGGTCGGCTGGTGAAACAGGGTCTTGATGTCTGTGTAGAGGCCGGGGCGGGCGAACGGTCCTATTTTTCTGATGCTGCCTATGAGGCGGCTGGGGCAACGGTGATCCAAGACTCAGCCCAACTCTGGCAAGAGGCTGATGTGGTGCTCAAGGTGAACCCACCCCGCGATCGCGACGATGGTCAGTCGGAGGTGAGCTTGCTGCGACCGGGATCTACGCTGATCTGTTTTTTGAACCCATTGGGCGACCCGGCGCTGGTGCAGCGGTTGGCAGAGCAGCAGGTGACGGCATTTAGCATGGAGCTGATTCCTCGAACCAGTCGGGCCCAAAGCATGGATGCGCTGTCGTCGCAAGCGGGCGTAGCGGGCTACAAGGCGGCTCTAATTGCAGCGGCGGCCTTGCCCAAATTCTTCCCGATGTTGACCACGGCGGCTGGAACTATTCCTCCGGCTAAGGTATTTATCATGGGAGCCGGGGTGGCCGGATTGCAGGCGATCGCCACCTGTCGGCGGTTGGGAGCGGTGGTAGAAGCATTTGACATTCGCCCAGCGGTTAAAGAAGAAGTGCAGAGCCTAGGAGCCAAGTTTGTTGAAGTGGCGCTGGATGAAGACACTGTAGCGGCGGGCGGCTATGCCAAAGAGATTTCGGAGGCCGCCAAGGAGCGATCGCGCCAGGTAATTACCGAGCATGTCCGCCATGCTGACGCCATTATCACCACCGCTCAGGTGCCGGGTCGAACCGCACCCATTCTGGTCACCGAGGAGATGGTGGCTCAGATGAAACCGGGTGCTGTGATTGTTGACTTGGCGGCCGAGCAGGGCGGCAACTGCGCCTGCACCGAACCGGGCAAAGATGTGGTAAAAAACGGCGTCACCATCATTGGCACGATCAATCTGCCTGCGACCATGCCCGTCCACGCCAGTCAAATGTATTCCAAAAACATCAGCACCTTGCTCAATTTATTGGTCAAAGATGGTGCCCTCAATCTCAACTTTGCCGACGACATCATTACCAGTGCCTGCATCACATCGGCTGGTGAAATTCGCAATCAGCGGGTCAAAGATGCGCTGGCGGCATTGGTTGGAGTCGGGAACTAGCAGTTAAGCATTACCAGGAGTTTTGAGTTCATGGCTGAAACATTAATTGCCGGACTAGTGGTGTTTGTATTGGCGTCGTTCATTGGGTTTGAGGTGATTAACAAAATCCCTCCGACGCTACACACGCCGCTGATGTCTGGCTCCAATGCGATTTCAGGGATTGCGGTAATTGGGGCGTTGCTGGTAGCAGGCGGCAACGATTTGAACGTGACGACAGTGTTGGGCGTGATTGCAATCGTGCTGGCCATGATCAACGTAGTAGGGGGCTTTTTAGTCACCGATCGAATGCTGCAAATGTTTAAGAAAAAAGAGGCGCGGAATTAGAGAATAATGAATGATTTTTTACCCAGTGGGATTCAACTCAGCTATTTAGTCGCCTCCTGTT
>CASBQJ010000305.1 GCA_949127705.1 Synechococcales cyanobacterium PMM_0085 | reverse complement strand
TGGTGGTGGCGGCGGCGGTGCTGGTGACTCTGGTTTCCTGACCGTATCTACGAATGGGGGTGATTTGGTCGTGCGATCGGGTCCTGGCACTGGGTATAACGCCGTTGCCTTTTTAGCCAATGGCAGCTCCGTTCCTTACAGCGATTACTACGGCGGTTGGTATCAAATCACCGATGGCGGCTGGGTTTCGGCTGACTGGGTGAATTAGGTTCTACGATCTGTAGAGACGCGATTAATCACGTCTCTACAGAAGATTGCTTCAGTTGGACGAGGCTTGGCGTTGGACTGAAACTGCCTGGAGGGCGCTGGCCACCTGCGATCGCGACATCCCAGGTCGAATATTGGTTAGGTATAGTATTTGGATAATGGCTCGATCATCGGCTGTGTACTGATTGACATTCGTCCAGCCCTGATAAAAAATACTGTCTTGGTCGCGCCAAGAATCGCGCATCAACCCCATCACCTGCGTCAGTTCTTCTTGCAGCAGATGACTGCGTTCGCGCTGGGTGACTCGGTTGGTGCTGGTAATCAAGATTTTGGCGCGGTTGAGTGCGCCGCCATTCCAATAGGTCCAAAAGAAGCCTAAATTACCGGGCACATAGTTTGGCTCCAACCGACTAAATTCTGTTTCGGGGGCGTATATAATCTCTACATTAGGATTGTTGTTGTCGAGGGTGAGCTGAACTCCACTGCCATCAATTAGCTCGTTGAGTTCCCCAATGACTCGATTAATGGTGGCGTTATCTGCGTTAGTGCGAGAGCCGCTTACCTTAATGCGCAGGTTCTGATTCCATTTGCGAACAGTTTGGTTGGAGGTACCCCATTCGGAACCCAGCGCCACTTCCATAAAATAGTCAACTTGCGCCTGGGTAAATTGATTGGGCTGCGATCGCCTTGGGTTTAACAGGGTACTGACCCGATCGGTTACGGCATTGACCGCACCGACTGCCGTTGCGCCGACTCGCTGCAACGCACCGCCAACCCCTCCAGGAGCAGGGGCTGTTCCGGCTACTCCAGATGTGGCGATCGCGGGTTGCGGGGTGGCAGTCGTTGAACTTGGCTGGGTCGCGCCAAACACCAACTCTCGTCTTGGGGGAGTCCTAGGAGCCGTTGCGATCGCTCCCGGCTGTGGAGATGGGGTGACGGGACGTTGGGGCGAGCTGTACTCCGGAAACCCATAGGGATTACCGGGATTATCGATCACGTCGGTTTCAGGTGCAGGATTGGTGACAACGGGAGAAAATCTATGGGTCGGATCAGCCAGTGTGTTAGCCGTTTGCACCCGCACCAAATCTCCGCGCACCCAGCCTTCTTGACCCGTGCTGACCAGCCTCACCTGATACCACAGGCTATCAGGGCGTTGGCTTTCAGCTAGAATCGCCACGGCTGTATTGGGGTTTGCCATGGTGACGATGGTCGCCTGTGTGCTGGGGGCAGTGCGGACATTGATGCCAGCCAGCAGCTCGCGGGCAGCTAATATACCCGAGCGCGGTGTCGCCGAGGTGAGGCTGAGCATGTGAACGCCGTTCGTCAGCGTAGGCAGCTCAATGCCAAACGAACGCAGCGACGTGGGTAGTGCTACCGCCGCGACACACCAAGCGGCCAGAAACAGTGGAGGTTGAATCTTCATGGAGTATGAGAAGCCATTTGCAAGGAGTGCATATCCAACTTGTCTGGGGTGTCGTTGTGTGAACTAAATTGGCAGGGCGATTGGAAAGGGCGATCGCCGCCTGCCATCCGGTCGCGAACCTCTCAGCCTAAACCCAAATGGCCAAACAGATATTGACGTGCCGCATCAACAAAACCGGAGCATCAACAGCGACATCATCAATAGTTATAAACGGACACGGTGGTGCAGAATGCTGTTTAGGATCGTAAAAGCAACGTTTTCACATTTCTAAACAGCTCTGCACTTGATAGCATCTAGCAACGACAGACATCAACAAGGGATTAATGATTGAACTCAGACGTTAAAATCTGGAGTTCCTCACCTATACCGTTTCTCCAAGGTATTCAACTCCTAATCAGGACAATTGATCAGACAGAAATTAGTATATTTGTACTATTGTACCACGAGCCAAAGTTCCACCACCCAATTTTGCCCATTAAACGACCCATCCGCTCCAGCCCCGCTCTAAACTAAGCAATATTTCCCGATCATCCTTCCTCCCTCCCCCCTATGTCTCTCAGCCTCTGCATGATTGTGAAAAACGAGGCAGAAAATTTGCCCCGCTGTTTAGAAAGCGTGCGATCTGCAGTGGATGAGATCGTGCTGGTGGATACGGGTTCAACCGATCAGACCGTGGCGATCGCCCAATCCTTTGGGGCAAAGGTCTACTCATTTGCCTGGACGGGAGACTTTTCGGCGGCTCGCAATCAATCGTTGCAGCATGCAACTAGTGACTGGATTTTGGTATTGGATGCGGATGAAGTCTTAGTAAAAGAGGTGGTGCCCTTGCTCAAACAAGCCATCCAACAGCCTAACTATTTGGTGATTAACCTGTTACGCCACGAAATTGGTGCTGTGCAATCGCCCTATTCGCTGGTGTCACGCCTGTTTCGTAAACATCCAGCGCTTCAGTTTTCCCGCCCCTATCACGCCATGATTGACGACAGCGTGACGGCATTGCGGCAGCAAGAACCCCACTGGCAGGTTGCAGACGTGACAGAAACGGCCATTTTGCACTATGGCTATGAGCCAGGGGCGATCGCCAGCCGTGATAAGTGGCAAATTGCCCGCAGCACCATGGAGGCATACCTAGCTCAACACCCCAACGACCCGTACGAATGCAGCAAATTGGGGGCGCTATACGTGCAGATGGCAGACGTTGAACGGGGGATTGACCTGCTGAAGCAAGGGCTAGCCAGCGTCAAATCCATACAAACTATGGCACAGGAAGCTGGTTCGCTGTCAGTTCATGCGACTGCCCCGATTGAGTACGAATTGCACTATCACCTGGGCAGTGCCTACAGTCGTTTAAACCAAGCAGATCTGGCGGCAGAGCACTACCACCAGGCCATCAAGCAACCCATTTTAGAACGGCTGAAGCTAGGAGCCTACAACAACCTTGGCAGTTTAATGAAAGTCAACGGCGATTTGAGTGGGGCGAAGGCTGCCTACGAAACCTGTGTGGCGATCGCCCCCGAATTTGCCCTGGGACACTACAATTTGGGCACAACAGTCAGAGCGCTGGGGCACCTCACCGACGCGATCGCCCATTACCAAACGGCGATTCGCCTCAACCCCGACCATGCCGAAGCGCATCAAAACTTGGGCGTGGCGCTACTAAAACTCGGCAGAGTTGAATCAAGCTTGGCCTCCTTTGGGCGGGCGATCGCCCTGCATTCGCACCACAACCCTCAGCAGGCTGAGCACCTGCGTCGGAGCCTCAAGGAGATGGGATTTCAGCTCTAAATCCGTTAGCCGTTGCGTGCTGTTATACCATAGGGGGCACGTAAACCTGCTTGAATGAAATTAAGCTCTAATTAAATCTTGATTAAGTTCTACCCAACTCCAGCAGGAATTTCCATGAAAGCCAAAAAGAAGACCCAAACAGATGCCCAAGGGGATGTTCTAGACTCTCCGATGGCAGCGCTGGCAGCCCTGAAAAGGGGCAACAAAAAAAAGAAAAAAGCGGCTGAAAATCTGGAGCTTAAGAAGCACACGACGGAAGATGAAGGGAGTTCTAAACTATGTAATAAAGTCTATGAAAAAGAGCTTTCAAAACTGCAATTAGAACTAGTCAAGATGCAGTATTGGGCGAAATTTACGGGAGCACGGGTTGTCATTTTATTTGAAGGGCGAGATGCCGCTGGTAAGGGGGGAACCATTAAGCGCATTACTGAACCCCTCAACCCTCGGGGCTGTCGCATTGTTGCGTTGGGCACGCCCAGCGATCGCGAAAAAACCCAGTGGTATTTTCAACGCTACGTTGAGCATTTACCAGCAGCAGGCGAAATTGTCTGCTTTGACCGCAGTTGGTACAACCGTGCCGGCATTGAACATGTGATGGGTTTTTGCAGCAAAGCCGAATACAAAGAATTCATGCAAACCTGCCCTGAATTTGAGCAGATGCTGGTGCGCTCAGGCATTATTTTGCTGAAATATTGGTTCTCCGTGAGCGATGAAGAGCAAGAGCGTCGGTTTCAATCTCGGGTTACCGATCCGGCTCGGCGTTGGAAACTCAGTCCAATGGATTTGGAATCGCGCGATCGCTGGGTTGACTATTCCAAAGCCAAAGATGATATGTTTGCGCATACCAATATTCCAGAAGCACCTTGGTTTACGGTTGAGGGCGATGACAAAAAGCGCGCTCGGCTGAATTGTATTCACCATGTGCTTTCCAAAATTCCCTACGTAGACATGACGCCCAGCCCGCCAGAACTCCCTCCCCGCAAATCTGCGGGTCACTATGTGCGGCCTCCAATCAATGAACAGTTTTTTGTGCCCTCTATGTATTAATCCTTCTGTGTATTGATTGGTGAGGAGCACTGAGCGCGACTGATTTCGTCCTGCGTGGGTAAGGTGGCGATCGCCCACCCAATCGTAGAGACGCGATTCATGCGTCTCTACACCTTTACGGCATATTCTGTGAGCATGGGCATCAGATCAACTTCACGCGGATAGATCAGCCAGGTGCGCTGCAATGGCTGCGTCAGAGTTTTAACCAGTGGCGACAGCTCGCTCAACTCCTGTAAGCCTGTTTCCGATTGCAGTTTGATGCCGCGCTGGTAAAGGGTGTAGCCTCGGCTAAGGGCAATCCGAATCCCGCCATAATAGGTTGGATTGAAGCCCGCTTGCGCTAGTAAGTCATGCACATGGCTCAGCAATTTGGGGTGCAGGGCTGGATCGACGTGGCCTAAATCGAGCGATTTGAATAAATCTCGATTGATAAACCGACGGCATAGATCGGCCAGTACTGGATCGGGGTGCTGCTGCCAGCGCTGGAGATGATAGGTAAACACGCCGTCGTCGGCAGCCAGGTATTGCGCCAAGGGTAGGTGGTTGCAGTCGCCTTGCAGCCATGCTGCCAGGGTATCGTCGGCAAATAAAGACGCGGTGGCAAATACGTCCTGGGCACGCTGAAAGGCTTTTTCTAAGAGCCAGGTCGCGGCCACATTTTTGGAATGGTTATAGACCTGGGCATACATAAAATAGCGGACAACTAAGTAGTGCTCGATCGCCGCCATGCCTTTACGCGCCACCACAAGCTGCTGGCTAGGAGGGTCGTATCCCATGGCCATCAAAATCCGATCGAGGTCGAGTTTACCGTAGGAGGTGCCGGTAGAATGGCTGTCGCGCATGAGATAGTCGAGGCGATCGCAATCTAACTGGCTAGATACTAGCTGCCACACCAGCGGCACTGGGTGCTGTTTTTGATAGACCTGCTCTAGCTGCGGCAATAGATCGGGGTCAAATTGGTCGAGCAGCGTCCGCAGCGGCAGCGATTCCCGCAAAATTCGCCCCGTCCAATGCTCGTGCTGGCTGCCAAAAATTTCTTCGCAGGTGTGGCTAAATGGCCCATGCCCCACATCATGCAGCAAGGCGGCACAGAGCACGGTCGCCCGGTAGGGTGTGAGGATGGGATGGCGGCGGATCAGGCGGTCGAAGGCGCGACGGGCGATCGCCATTACCCCCAAGGAATGGGTAAACCGTGAACTCTCGGCTCCATGAAATGTGAGGCTAGCGGGGCCAAGCTGACGAATTCGCCGCAGCCGTTGAAAGGCGGGCGTATCAATGAGCTGAATTAACAGCGCTTCAACCGGATCGCTCTGGTCTAGGGCGATCGCCCCATGCAATGGATCGTGATAGGTGCGACCAGAACCAGACAGGCCAGCAACAGACATGCAGCTCACCCACTCACAGGGTCGCTTTTGGCAATCACCGTTGGGTTGAGCAACCGCTGAATGGCAGCTTGGTATTGGGTGTCGTCTGGGGTGGCCAGCTGGTCGCGGCTGATGGGCTGTAGGGCGATCGCCTCATCGGGTTCGATGCCTTGCCGGTTGATGTCATGGTGGTTGGGGGTTTCGTAATGGGCGATCGTGACCGCCAGCCCTGACCCATCGGACAGATTAAACAGCGACTGAATTAGCCCTTTGCCGAAGGTTTTCTCACCCATTAACTGGGCGCGGCCATTGTCTTGCAGCGCCCCCGCCAAAATCTCGCTGGCACTAGCTGTGCCCTGGTTCACCAATACCACTAACGGGTCATCGGTTAAGGGTTCACCCCCAGCCTCAAAGCTATCTTGCACGCCCTGGCGATTAACGGTGTAAACAATGGTAGATTCCTTCAGCCAGAGACGGGCAATGTCAATCCCAGACTGCAATAGCCCACCCGGATTGTTGCGCAGGTCTAGAATGTAGCCGTTGGCTCCTTTGGCTTCCATCCGGGCGATCGCATGGGCCACTTCGGCAGCAGCGTTGGCGTTAAACTGGGTCAGTCGAATGTAGCCGATGCTGTTGCCGTTCGCCTGAGGCCGCAGATCGGCATACACCGGATTGAGCGTAATGCGATCGCGGATGAGTTCAATGACTTGGGGTTCAACCGCTTTGGACGCTGGGGAAACGCTGCTATCGGGCGATTTGCCAGACGCCGCTTTGC
>CASBQJ010000304.1 GCA_949127705.1 Synechococcales cyanobacterium PMM_0085 | reverse complement strand
GATATACCTTTGGAGTGGCGGGTGCTGTCGGGTTATTACTGTGAAACCTGTGGGCGGGGTACGACGGGACACAGACCAACCGAACGGAGGCGATCGGCTTTGGGCGCGGTTTACAGGCCGTCAACATTTTGCGCAACCATACAGAAGATTTAGAGCGTAGGGTAAGCTTTTTCCCAGACCACTGGCAACCCGAGCAAATGGACGCCTATGCCCGCCGGAATCTAAAGCTTGCAGATGCGTACACTCAATCTCTGCCTGACGGCCCAGCGCTACTGTTTTGCCGCATCCCGTTAACATTGGCACACGGCACCCTGCATGCGCTGTCGGAGGGGAAACCTAAACTCAGCCGCAGCGATGTTCAGACGTTGCTTGAAGCCATCATGGACCTGTCAGGCAGTAAGGATAAGGAGGAGATTTCCAGGTAATCCGTCACAGCAACATGATCAGCCTCCTGCCCATGCAGGAGGTTTTTGGGGCGGCTGCATCGCTGCCATAGCAGCTTTCAGATGAATGAACTACGTCATACGGCTCCAGAACAGGGGGCTTAAGCCCCTTGCCCATAAGGCATCGGAGTGAGAGGGGGCTATAGATGTTGTGATGTCAAATTGAATAGAATAAAAGCCATACCAACTTGATTTCTACTTGTGGAAAATACTTTGGTCAGATCATTGTATGCAATGCCCCTATATCAAATGACGGAGCCATTGTCCCCCTATGCAACCTCAGTTAAATTCTCCTAATGCGATTCAACCCGCCTCATCGTCTGCAACCGAAACTTGGTTTGATTACCCGATCCGCGCCCAGCCGCACCATACCGATTACTCGGGCGGGGTTTGGCACGGCTCTTATCTGGTTTGGATGGAAGAGGCGCGGGTCGAATATCTGCGCTCGATTGGCATTAGCTTTGCCGATTTGGTAGCGCTGGGCTGCGATTTGCCCGTCGTCGATCTGTCGATTCGCTACCATCGCCCGGTGCAGATGGGGATGGAGGCTGTGGTGCGGGCACGCATGCTGCAAATGGACGGGGTGCGAATTAACTGGGACTACCGGATTCAGTCACCCAATGCCGAAGAGCTATATGTCACGGCACAGGTAACGCTGGTAGCGGTCGATCGCGAAAAAGGTAAAATCATGCGGCAGCTCCCGGCCGCCGTTAAAGATGCCCTCATGCGACTATCGAGCTAAGAATTGCGAATTAAATAACCTGCAAAATTGACGCTCTTATGTGGACATAGTAGGGGGTGGACATAGTAGGGGGAGGACATAGCAGGAGGTAGACATAGTAGGGGGAGGACATAGCAGTGCTATGTCCCTACGCATTCAAGATCCGATTCCCACGACCACTTGCTCGACTAGGGCGATCGCAAATTCTCGATTGAGCGGAGCGTGCTGGAGCAGCAACCGATACCAAATTGGGCCATACAGGGAATCGATCGCCAGCTCTAGGTCTAAGTCTGGCCGCAGTTCACCTCGTTCAATCCCCCGCTGCAACAGCGTTTGAGTGGCGCTACGGCGGCAGCCAATCATTTGGTTGCGAAATTCTTGGGCGACATGAGGGTCGGTTTGGGCTTCGGCAATTAGCCCCGCTAGGGCACGTCCGGTACTAGTGCTGCCCAGCACAGTCGCCAGTTGCCCTAACAGCTCGCCCAAGTCGGTTTTGACACAGCCAGTATCGGGTAAAGGCAAATTTTGCGTCGCGCGCTCGGCGTAGGCTTCCATCACCACAGAGGCTTTGCACGGCCACCAGCGATAGATCGTTTGCTTGCCCACACCCGCCCGAGCCGCGATCGCCTCCACACTGATTCCACCGTAGCCCTTTTCCTCCAATAGCTCTGCTGCTGCCGTCAAAATCGCCCGGTGACAGCGATCGCTGCGGCGGCGACAGTCGGCAGATTTTGGCGACAGTTCGGACAGTTCGGATTGAGTGGCGTCACACGAGTCATCGGGTGCCATAGCTGGCTCTCAGGTAGATTTTGATGGCAGACTTTGATGGCAAATTTTGATAGTAGATAGGGCGTGGTTGCGTTTGTCACACACAATACCTTCAGCATATCGCTAGACGAACCGTCTCGTCCACTCTTGACAAGACGAGACGGTTCGTCTAGTCTAAACCTATTGAGGACAGACCCGCTGTGAGCAGGAACCGACACACTAATCTCCCTAATTAACCAATCAGGATTTTGCCAATGAGTACTAGTCTTAGCCTGTTTTCGCCGATTCAAGTCGGTGCCTACACCCTGCCCAACCGCGTCATCATGGCACCGCTGACCCGCAACCGGGCAGGTGCAGGCAACGTTCCCACCGATTTGATGGTGACCTACTATGTTCAGCGCGCCTCAGCAGGGCTACTCATCACCGAAGCCACGCAGGTTTCACCGTGGGGACAGGGATATCCTGCCACTCCCGGCATTCATTCGCCCGAGCAAGTGACGGGCTGGCGCAACGTAACGGACGCGGTGCATGCAGCCGGTGGACGAATTTTCTTACAGCTGTGGCATGTCGGACGGATCTCCCATCCCTCGCTGCAACCCAACGGTGAACTGCCCGTCGCCCCCAGTGCGATCGCCCCCGCCGGAGAGGCCGCCACCTATGAAGGCGGCCAGCCCTTTGTGACCCCACGAGCCCTAGAGCTACACGAAATTCCTGACATTATTGCCCAGTATCGCCATGGTGCTGAGAATGCGATCGCCGCTGGGTTTGACGGCGTAGAAGTGCATGGAGCCAACGGCTACCTGCTGGATCAGTTTTTGCGCGATGGAGCCAATCACCGCACCGATGAGTATGGCGGTTCAGTCGAAAATCGGGCGCGTTTAGTCCTAGAAGTAACCAAAGCGGTGGTGGACGTCTGGGGTGCAGACCGCGTCGGCATTCGCTTCTCGCCCAGCAGCACCTTCAACAGCATGACCGATTCCAACCCTGAAGCCACCTTCAGCTATGTGCTGGAACAGCTCAACCCCTTGGGGCTGGCCTATGTGCATCTGCTAGAACCCAGCGAGTCGGACTTGCGCCACGGCGGGGTATCAGTTCCCACCACCTATTTCCGCCCGATGGTTCAAGGCAATTTGATGGTGAACTGGGACTACGACCAAGAGAAAGGCAATGCCGCGATCGCCGCTGGTAATGCCGAACTGGTGTCCTACGGCAAGCTGTTCATCGCCAACCCCGACTTACCCGAACGGTTCCAGTTGAACGCAACATTGAATGAACCCAATCCGGCCACCTTTTACGGCGGCGGTGCTGAGGGCTATACCGATTACCCGTCTTTGAAAGAATTGCAGGCGGTCTAGCTCTCTGGGTAGGGGCGAGTGGCACTAAAACTTAAACCGACCTCTAAGCGAACTTGAAGTCCCTTTGATTAAAGGGGACTTTAGGTGATTGTCGATCCGCCGCAGGTCTATCCAATTTCACCTATCCTACGGCAGATCTTCGGCTGTTGTAGGCAGTCGAAGATCTTGCCTGTGCGGAGTAAGTATCAGCAGTAAATTGGGCTGAATCAAGCAAGCAGCCAAAAACATAGCTGATACGCTAGAGACTATGAATATTAATGCCTCTATTATCGACCAACGGTTGGGATCAGTCGCCGCTGCTATTCAGCAGCAAGCTGCTGAAGAATTGCGGATTAGTGAGGCAATCAGGCTCAAATCACTAGCATTTGTATATTTTTGCGTCAAAACCGTTTTAGATATTGAGGACGATGATGCCTTTGATTGTTTGACCGAAGGAGGGGGAGATTTCGGCGTCGATGCTATGCATATCTCTGAGGAATATGATGGTGAATTCACCGTCAGCCTATTCCAGGCTAAGTACAGAAACAATCTAGACGGCAACTCTAACTTTCCCGAAGCGGGGGTGGAAAGCCTGATCAATGCCATCAAATATTTGTTTAATCCTACAGCCAAATTAGAGCATATCAACCAGCGCTTGCTTGCTAAGGTTGAAGCAGCCCGGAGTTTAATTCGAGACGGATATATTCCACAGGTTCGTGCCCTAGCCTGCAACAACGGATTGCAGTGGAATGCAGCGGCTCAGGAAGCAATTGAGCGAACTGGGTTTGGCGATCAAGTGACGTGGGAACACGTTAATCATGAACGCCTAGTCAAGCTTCTGCAAGCATCCAAACCGGTTAAGGATACTTTACAGCTCAGCGGCAAAGCGATCGTTGAGGATATGGACTTTAGCCGAGTGCTTGTGGGAAAAATCTCAGTTGCTGAAATAGCAACTCTCATTGAGCGGCACGGAGAACGCTTGCTGGAACGCAATATTCGCCGTTATCTAGGCTTACAGGGAAACCGAGTTAATGAAGGTATTCGCCATACTTTGATGAGTAATGAAAAGAACAATTTTTATTTTTATAACAATGGAATAACTCTGACTTGCGACAGTTTTTCCTACAACGCACTACAAGATGGTAACTATCAAGTTCGGGTCGAAAATCTGCAAATCATTAACGGTGGGCAGACCTGTATGACAATTTCTAAAACGTTGCAGGAGCCGAATTTGCTATACCAAAGTGCTCAAGCCTACGTTCTGCTTCGGCTTTATCAATTGCCTAACGATAATGACGACCTAGTGCAAAAGATTACCTACGCTACTAATAGTCAAAATCCAGTGGATCTAAAAGATTTACGCGCTAATGATGCCCGTCAACAACAGTTAGAACTAGATATCGAGCAGTTAGGATTTAACTATCGCCGTAGGCGCTCTGACAGTAGCACTCGATCTACCGATATTACGTCAGGAGTGGCCGCTGAGGCGGTGCTGTCGGTTTGGCAAGAAAAGCCTCAACAAGCCAAGTTCTTTGCTCGCGAACATTTTGGCAAGCTATACGATTCAATCTTTACTGATCAGCTCAACGGCGCACAAGTTGTACTTGCAGTTCAGTTATACAGAATTGCCGAAAATCGCCGCAAACGGCCAGAAAGCAATGATCCGGATTTCGTCCGCTATGCTTCATGTTTTATTGCAATGCAAATGGGACGAAGACTTCTGAAGGATATGAACCTTCGCACGAAAGAGATTGATCACCGAAATTTTCAAGACGCTCATCAGCGGATCGAGCAAAACGGGGAAGCCTATTTCAACGATTCAGTAAAAGATATTCAACAAGCACTTCAGGAGCTTTACGGGGCGCAGGAGATTTCGTTGCAACAGCTTTCTGCCACTTTTCGACGAGGTGACTTAATCGGGAACCTTCAGCAGATCGAAATCCGTTAAGTATATGTTGAGAGAAATATACAAGTATATTGAGAACATTTGATCGGTGAAAGGTAGGATCACACTAGCCAAACCCGATACTAGGCTCGAACATCCATAGCTTTCCTCACTTCGGTGCAGTATAGGCAAGGGGCTTAAGCCCCTTGCTTCGGAGTCTGTGATGTATTTCATTTGCCTGAAAACTGCTCTATGTATAGTAAAACACATAGTATGCGATCGCATTCCAAACAATACTGAAGTCGGCATATCTTTTATTGCAAAATATTACGATTGCATTGGCGTATCGGACTAGCTTGCGTTGAGGCGCTATTATCAAAATTATCTTGTGACTGAAAAGATTTATAGACTTTGTTAGGTTTCACTGGGTTCAATCAAACCTACGTGAAAGGTTTTGTCCGTCAATCAGCAACTTGGCTCAGCAATTTGACTAAGCAACGTGTTATGGGACGAGAGAGTTCGCGGCTTTAAAGCATCACTACATAGAATGTTGTGAATACGCAGTAAAAACATGATCTAAGAGGCAGGCATTATGCCGGATGGTGTCGTCCAAGTTGGGCGCGGTGGGGTTCTTTTAAGTGCGACCAGTGCTTCAAATACGGTTGAACAGCTACTGCGGTTGCGATACGAAATTACCAGTGGCGGCATTCAATTTTACCGTCAGCCGGCTTTCCCGACAGATACTCCCAATCGTCGCGATGCCATTGCGATTTTTGAGGTACTAGATAGTCTGTTAGGAGTGCCCAGTACAACGCTACAAAGTCGAAACGGGCAGCTAACGCTGGTTTCTCTTCCCGCTACTCCAAACGCGGCCTTTTATAATGTGGCATTGCAGGCCATTGTAGGGACTAGCCTGACGGGGACAGCTTCAGTCAGTGCCGTTACGTTGACGGTGCAGCGATCGCAGCCCTTTGCGAGTGCCGCCAACCTGTCCTTTCAAGATCTGACGCTACAGTTTACGGTAAATCGCGCCACACCTGGGTTACAGGTTAGTGGTGGGGTAACCCTGAATTTGTTTGGCCAATTGATTCTGCTCAATGCCGTCTTGAGCGCTCAGGGGTTGGTGTTTCGGCCAGCGGCGACGGGTACGGCATCGCCGCTGGTGCTGAATGGGCTGGGCAGCTTGAATCTGGCTACGCTAGAAGTAGGCAGCACTAGCCCGCAGCGGTGGGATCAGTTAGAAGCGCTGTATAGCTTTGATGAGGGCAGCGGCACCACAATTCTAGACAGTGCTGGCATTCGCTCCATTGACAATCAAGAGCAGGTGCCGCTCGATCTGACAATTAATACTCCAAATCTAGTTGCCTATAGCCAGCCTGGAATCACGCTGAGCCGAGGTGCGGCCATTACATCTGCCGCGCTGCGACAAACCGCTCCAGCAAAAATTCCGAAGATTGTGCCTGCCTGCCGCAAAAGTAACGCCTTCACAATCGAAACCTGGGTGCAATCGGCAACAGCAACGTTACCAGATAATGCCGAGGCTCCCCCCCGCATTGTGGCGCTGTCGAAAGATACCAGCACCCGCAACTTTTTTCTGGCTCAAGGGGGTACAGAAAGCCGCGAAATCGGAGACTTTTACGGGGTACGGCTGCGTCGCACCAAAAACAGTGGAACGGAGCCAAATGGGATGCCGCCACTGGTGTCGAAGCGGGGAACGCTCACCACTCAGCTTTCCTATGTCACCTTTAGTCGCGATCGCGACGGCAATGCCCGCCTTTATGTCAACGGCGTAGACCAAACTGATGCTAGCCGACCAGCCGATCTGAGCGGTGATTTTGGCCAGTGGGATGATTCGTTTCAGCTGACGATCGGCAATGAGAGCGGTCGCCGTCCTTGGGCGGGAACCTTGCAGCGGATTGCGATCTACAGTCGGGCACTGTCGGCGGCTGAAGTAGAGCAGAACTACTTCCCAACGCTGCGCGTGCAGCTCACATTAGCCAATGTTCCGGCTCCACTGACGACCCTTGACGTAGCGGTACGCGTGTTGGGCGATCGCACCCAGTTGCTTTACCGTCCGACTGCGCCCGTGGCGATTACGCCCGATTTGCGGCTCGATCAAATTAACCTGGGGTTTGAACTGCAAGCGGGCAGTTCCACCTGGGCAGTTACTGGCAGCGCCCAGGCAAGTCTGTGGGGACTGCCGATCGGCAATCTTGTCCCTAGCCTGACGCTCAATGCCGACAGCCAGCCAGCGTTTGTAGCGTTTGTGCTGACTCGCCAGCCAAAACCCGATACGCCGTTGGAGTTGCCGCAATTGGGGCGCTTTGTCTTGGGGGCGTTTGAAGTGCGGGCTACCGCAGCAGGCTGGCAAATTCCTACCCTGGGGCAGATCACCTTCAGTGTGCTGCCGCCGCCGCTGCGAGGGGCATTGCCGGTGGGGTTGGCGATCGCCGACAATATGCTGTTTTTGACCTTGAATCCCACGCCGCCGTTGACCCTAGTGGCGCAGTTGGTGTTTGACCGGGTGAATCTGCGGTTTCAGCGGATTGCTGAGGGCTGGGCGGTGCTGGGAGAGGTGGGGCTAAAGCTGTTTGGCAAGTCACTGCCGCTGGTGCCCAGCTTTGCTAGCGATCAGCCCAATCGTCCCTTCACCCTGGCGTTTTTGGCCAACCCAGAACGCCCTAACCAGCTCAGCAGCCCACCGGGAGACCTCTATTTGTCGCGGCTGCGCTTGCAAGCGGTAACCCCAGCCAGCAATAACTTCTGGTCGATGGGGCTAGTTGGAGTGGTCGAGCTAACCGATGGCACAAAGCTCGATCGCTTGGCAGCCTTAACGCTGGAGGCTGACGGTCAAATTCAGGGCAACCTGACGCCGCCCCAGCCGTCAACGCAGCTGCAAGGCAAAAGCAGTTTGAAAAGTGCGACTGAAACGCTGTTTGGCGGCGACTTTCAGGCGCAGGGCGATCGCCTGGTGCTCACGGGTAAATTCACGCTGTTTGCCGATGGCTCGCCGCTACAGTTCGATGAAGAAGCTCAAATTACCCTGGGGCCAGCCGTCCAGCTGCGGTTGCTGCGTCCGCTCACGGTGACTACTGCCAACTTCGAGTTACGCAATCCTCAGCTCAGTTTGACGGGTGGACAGTTGGCTCTGAGCGGCAGCTGGCTGGGAGAACCCGTGACCTGCTTTGGCAGCCAGCGCGGGCAGGAGTTTATTCTGCGAGGGCTGCCCACGTTTATATTGCCCTTTAGTTTGAATTTGGGGGCGATTTATGAACCGCAAACGGCTGTTAAGTTAACCGACTTCT
>CASBQJ010000303.1 GCA_949127705.1 Synechococcales cyanobacterium PMM_0085 | reverse complement strand
TACCAAGGTTGTTCAGCGCAGCCATTTCGCCCCGATAATCGCAAATCTCTCGGGCCACATTGAGAGCCTGCTGCTTATATTCAATGGCCTTCGGGTAGTCATTGAGGTGGCGATAGGCATTGCCCAGATTTCCTAATGCTTGCCGTTCAGTGCGCCGATCTAGAGCCTGTCGGGCAATGGCTAGAGCCTGGTAAGAATGGGCGATCGCTTCTGTATATTGCCCTTGCGCATAAAACGCCAGTCCCATACCGCTAAGCGTCATGCCTTCACCCTGGAGATCGGGCAGGTTGCGATAGCCACTTAAAACGCAGGTAAACCTGTACAAGGCCGCATCATATTCTCGGATCTGGTACTGTTCGATTGCTTTTTCTAGCAGTCGATCCAGTTCTGCCTTCGGAGACTGCAACTCGCGGGCAAGCGGCAGTGAAGCATCGGGCAAACGATCGAGTTGAGGAACAAAGGTTCCGCAGGGAGAATTAAGTTGAGAGCCAAATAGATCAACCATTGGTTAATGCTTCGTCCCCATGTGCAGCATTGCTTTTACTCAATGCGTCAAGATCATGACCATGTTTGCGTCTTTGAACCAAAGGGATAAAATTGATCCGAATCTGACGCGATCCAAATCCAAGTCAGTCACCCTAAATTAAAGAAAAGATATTTTCCTGTCCTAGCTTCTCTAGGATGTCATAAAGCTGAGGTAAAGTTGCAGGGTGAATGTTCGGATTTATCAAGTGTCTACCGGGCTAAGTAATTTCGTTTGCACATCCTAATATGGGATGGAACGTCCTTTTTTCCTAATCGCGATCGATGTAATCGGGATAGATGCCTCACCTGACTTGAAAATAGCAACCTGCTTCACTGACTACCTACCGTGATCCTACGGATCTCGGCTAAACCGGAGCGTCTGGCCGTGAAACATGGCTCGCACAGGCGATGAAACCGGTTGCAGAATGTTAGGCTGAAGCAAATGGTTTCCTGTGTCTATTGTGACCTCTGTTTTTGCTGCCGAACATCTGCTCTTCACCCCGGCCCAACCGTCAGCATCCGCCGTTCCACTCATCTTTGCTTTTCCCAATGAATATAGTGTGGGGATCACTAGCCTGGGGTATCAGGTGGTCTGGGCGACGCTGAGCGCCCGCTCTGACCTGCGAGTGAGCCGATTGTTTACCGACTTGCATGAGCCGTTACCCGATCAGCCAAAACTGCTCGGGTTTTCGGTGTCTTGGGAGCTAGATTACGTCAATATTTTGAGCCTGCTGGAATCGCTAAACGTGCCGCTGCGGGCAGAACATCGCTCTGATGCGCATCCACTCGTGTTTGGCGGTGGCCCAGTGCTCACAGCCAATCCGGAGCCGTTTGCTGACTTTTTTGATCTGGTGCTGTTGGGCGATGGTGAAACGCTGCTGGATCAGTTTATCGATGCCTATCAGACGGTGCAGGGAGCCGATCGCCTGACTCAGTTGCGGCAGTTGGCGCAGGTGCCCGGTGTCTATGTCCCGAGTCTCTACGCCGTTACCTACGCCGCTGCCGATGGCATGATTAGTGCGATCGCCCCCTTAGATCAGCAAATTCCAGCTCAGGTCGAAAAGCAAACCTATCGCGGCAACGTGCTTTCAGCCTCTACTGTCGTCACCGAGAAAGCGGCCTGGGAAAGCATCTATATGGTGGAAGTGGTGCGCAGCTGCCCGGAAATGTGTCGGTTTTGTTTGGCCAGCTATCTAACGCTGCCGTTTCGCACCGCTAGCCTAGAGGAATCGCTGATTCCGGCGATCGCCCGTGGACTAGCGGTGACCAGTCGGCTGGGATTGCTCGGGGCATCGGTGACGCAGCATCCAGAATTTGAGACGCTGTTGGACTATTTGGATCGACCCCAGTTTGATGACGTGCGGCTGAGTTTAGCGTCGGTGCGGACGAATACGGTCACCGAGAAGCTGGCGCGATCGCTGGTCAAGCACGACAGTCGCTCGATTACGATTGCGGTGGAAAGTGGTAGCGATCGCCTGCGTCAGGTGGTAAATAAAAAGCTAACTAACGATGAAATTCTCCAGGCGGCGGTCAGCGCCAAGGCCGGAGGGCTAAGTTCCCTCAAGCTTTATGGCATGGCGGGCATTCCGGGCGAACTGCCAGACGACTTAGACGCCACGGTGGCCATGCTGCGCGATGTCAAGAAAGCCGCTCCTGGCCTGCGACTTACCTTTGGCTGTAGCACCTTTGTTCCCAAGGCACACACGCCATTCCAATGGTTTGGGGTTAACCCCGCAGCGGAAAAGCGGCTGAAATTTTTGCAGAAAAAACTAGGAGCGTTGGGTGTTGAATTTCGGCCTGAAAGCTATAACTGGTCGGTGATTCAAGCGTTGATTTCGCGGGGCGATCGCCGTCTGTCTCACCTGCTAGAACAGGTGCGCCACTATGGCGACACCCTAGGCAGCTATCGGCGCGCCTTCAAAGACTTTCGCGGTCAGATCCCACCGTTAGAAACCTACGTGCACGACACCTGGGCCACCGACCGGGTGCTGCCGTGGGATCACCTGCGAGGGCCTCTGCCCAAAGCCACGTTGGTTAAGCATTTAGACAGCGCCATGACACCGCCTGAGCTACCGCCAGAATTGGCAGGGATATCTCGCTCTAGCTCATGACTACTCCCGGCGCTAAGAGCGATGAACCCGATCCCCAAGCGTCTCCTCAACTGGTTCACCACAGCTCGAACATTGGGGAAAAGGTATCGTCGGACAATGGCAATTAACTACCTCTGGAGCATTTGAAATTGAAGCAGAAACGTTCAAAGACTTTACTACTCGCTTTGCTCAATTCTCTAGCTGATTTTGATGGAGAGCGATCTGAAGCAGTTATAGAGCTTTTAGATGAGTTGAAAACGCGATCGCATAGAATCCCACCGCTGTATGCCGATGTTTTTGCGCTACCCTATTCAGCGACCTGTGCTGATTTGGCTAAGCGCATTATCGCCTTGTCTCAACAACAAGTTGCGATCGCCAGTTATGGGTTTCAAATCTATCGTTTCTATGAGCAAATCCTGAGGGCGAATCCAGGTACCTCGTCACCCCAACAGCAAGCTGCGTACGAATCACAGCTAGAACGAATCCGGCTTTCGGTGGCTCGCGCAAAGGTCGCTTTGGCTGAGTCTATGGCAGAAAAACCTGAAGATCCGTTGCAATAGCCGGCCATAAGTCGTCAGGAACAATTCGTAAACCGGTGCCAAGAAACAATGCGGTTAGTCAACCTGGAGAGGCTGTTAATAGACGCTCCAGATTCAGCTGATCTGTGAAAACCGTAGAAGCCTTTAAAGATATCAAGAAGCTCACTTATTAAAGATATCAAGAAGCCCACAAAAATGACGCTGAATCAAGGTTACGATGCGCATAGCTTCTGTCTGACCCACGCAAATCAGATGGGTAAATAAAGAGCAGCAGGAAACAACATGCCACAAACCGTTCTCTACGATGGATCGTTGGGTAATACCCCCGATAGCCAGGGTTGGCTAGAGTTTGGCAACACCCCCTTTTCTATCGCTACCCAAACCGTTGACTCTAGTTTTACTACCCTAAATGCATTGACTGAGGGCAAAGGTGGCTATAGCAATTACCGACAGACGCAACCAACCCTAGTCAATTCCGCCTTTCCGGTACTCAACCGCACCAACGGTTACAGTCTGAGCTTCCAGGTGCGGATTAACAGTGAGAGTCATAGCAGAGATGCTGATGGAGATGGCTTAGTGGATCGTGCGGGCTTTTCACTGATTGCTTTAAGTAGCGATCGCCAAGGAATTGAACTGGGCTTTTGGACGAATGAGATCTGGGCACAGCAAGGTGGTACGGGCAGCACCTTATTCACGCATAGCGCTACCGATCGCGCGTTTGTTTCCACTACATCCATGCTGGAGTATGACCTCTTGGTCTTGGGTAACAGCTACTATCTTTCGGTTAATGACACCGTCATTCTAAAAGGTGCTTTGCAGAACTATACCGCCTTCAACATGGCGGGCACAGGTTTACCCTACAATCCATACACGACTTCAAACTTAATGTTTGTAGGAGATAACACCAGTAACGGAGCCTCAAACAGCGATATTGCCCGGTTAGGCGTCAGCACTGCCAAAGTGGGCACTGCTAACAATGACACCTTAACGGGCACTAGCAGCGATAATGTGCTCAATGGTCTTGGCGGAAACGACAGCCTGAACGGGAGCCAAGGAAAAGACACCCTGATTGGTGGTGATGGCAGCGATAAACTGGTGGGTGGCAGTGGTAATGACAGCTTAATTGGGGGGAGCGGCAGCGACACCTTCCTCTACAATACAAATGCCATATTTACAGCCTCTGCTATTGGGGTAGACACCATTTTCGACCTCACGTCTACCGACCGTATTACCCTCGATAAGACAACCTTCACAGCTCTTGCCAGCGTAGCAGGCAGAGGTTTTAGTATTGCTTCAGATTTTGATATCGTCAACACAACTGCGGCAATCGAAACCAGTGCAGCCCGCATTGTTTATAACGCAAGCAATGGTAGGTTGTTTTATAACCAGAACGGTAGTGCTACAGGATTGGGGACGGGCGCGCAGTTTGCCACCTTATTAGGTGCGCCGTTGCTATCAGCCTCTAATTTTGTCGTTCAAGCATAATTTTTTCTTCAGCGGCACTCGCAACGCTGCTTCCAGCGAGAAGCTGACATCCCCGCCGTCAGCCTTGCGAATTAGCGTCGCCTGTTTCAGGGTGAACCCATCTAGGATTGGCCGATGCAGAATCACGTCCATTTTCCCCATCTTGGAGAGCCTGAGAACATGCCCGTCAGATGCGCTACTGCCCTGTAGCTGTTGACTCTGGGGACTGTGAATGAGCGTACCCCGGAGGTCTAGATGGATGGGGCGATCGCCCCATCCAGTCCATTAACGCCAAAACCCTGCCATCATGCCTAGCAGTAGCACAAACCCGATCCAGACATTTTGCTGAAACACCTGGCCATATACAGCCGGGGCAAGGCGGCTAGGACTCAGTTGGTAGTAGTGCCAGCCCCAACCTACCACGGCCACAGCCAGCGCCACCCAAAACCCCCACCCCAGAGCCAGCAGCCAACCTTCCTTGGCCAGCAAAACTGCTGTCCCAGTAAAGAATGCCCCGACCGCCTGCGCTGCATAGCGGCCAAAAAATAGCGCACTAGACTTAACTCCGATCTTACGATCATCCTCCCGGTCAGACATGGCATACACGGTGTCAAAGGCCAGCGTCCACAGCACCGTTGCGCCCCACAGCAGCCAGGTGGCAGGTTCCAGCGTTGCCGTCACCGCACTCCAGCTAATCAGCACCGCAAATCCCCAGGCGAGCGACAGCACCAGCTGTGGCACCGGGAACACCCGCTTGGCCAGCGGATACAGCAAAATAATCGGGACTGCGGCCACGCAGAGCCAGAAACTCAGCGGATTGAGGTAGAGCGACAGCCCCCAGGCACAGGCCAGTGACACCAATAGCACCACAACCCCCGTCCGCACCGACAGCGCCCGTGACGCCAAAGGCCGCGATCGCGTTCGCTGCACCTGCGGGTCAATGTTGCGATCCCACAGGTCATTCACCACACACCCCGCTGCACTCGTCGCTAGTGTCCCTAGCACAATCACCCCCACCAGCGGCAATGGCGGCTTGCCCTGCGCAGCCAGCACCACCGCCCACAGTGCCGGAATCATCAAAATCAGCCTGCCCGCTGGTTTATCCCAGCGCAACAGCCGTACTACCGTTAGCCAAGTGGGTTCCGATTGGGAAGAATGCCCGGTCATCATGACACCTAAAAAATCTACAAAACGCTTCAACCTCTCTCCGTAAAGAGCACAAGAGAAACATCTCCCGCCTCATCCCACTGCTGCACAGAAACAAGCTACATCCCTCATCCCTCATCCCTCATCCCTTCCTCCTTCTCTCTCCTTCCTTCTAGTAAAAAATACGTCACCATCTGGCCTTTGCCTTTGACATAAATCGAGCCACGCTCTAGAAAACGGTAGCGATAGTTGAGCCGATCGTAGACTGCTTGCGTGACTTGGATACTCCCCGGTACCCCATGCGATTCCATCCGGCTAGCCGTATTCACCGTATCGCCCCACAGGTCGTAGATAAACTTTTTAACCCCAATTACACCTGCAATCACAGGCCCGGTATTGATCCCAATCCGCATCCTAAAGGGCGTCTGCTGCGGCGTTTGGAATTGGGCGATCGCCTTCTGCATATCTAGCGCCATATTGGCGATCGCCTCCAAATGATCTGCCTGCTCTAACGGCAACCCTCCCACCACCATATACGAGTCGCCAATCGTCTTGATTTTTTCTAGTCCATGCTGCTCGGCTAAATAATCAAACGCCGAAAAAATTTGATTCAGCAGCTTGACCATCTCCACGGGTGGTACCCCCACAGACAGTTCCGTAAAGCCAACAATATCGGCAAACAGTACAGTCACGTCAGC
Organism: Synechococcales cyanobacterium PMM_0085; assembly: GCA_949127705.1. Taxonomy (GTDB): domain Bacteria; phylum Cyanobacteriota; class Cyanobacteriia; order Elainellales; family Elainellaceae; genus CASBQJ01. Next base: position 1,015 of record CASBQJ010000303.1, on the reverse strand, counting down.
AAAATTCTCGGCAATGGTTCGCTGGTCTTGCTTAAGCTGCCGCGCCACCGCTTCAGGCAAAATGTTTAATAGCAGTTTTTCTGACTTAGCCTGCTCTAGCTCTAGTTCCTTCAGCGCCCAAAATTCTGCCCGCTGCAACCGCTCATAGAGAAATACCGACAAATTACAAATCCCGCAAAACCAGAAAAAATAGAGCCATAGGGTTGCATCCCAAATAGAGCCAATGTCCTGCTTTAAGCCCAGCAGCGTATTGACGCCAAAGTAATAGCCCAGCAGCACGCCCTGGGCAATCAAATGTAAGCGCCAGCGAATTGGCAGCAGTGTGGCCTGCGTCAAAAATACTAGCGTCCAGGCAAACACCCCCGGAAATGCCACTCCCCGCAGCGTTGACCACACTTGCTCAACTAGCGTAATTGACCAAGAACATCCTAAAAAAATCAGCGCCGGATACTGCTTGCCAATCGGTCTGTCGTACAGCAATCGACACAGCAGCAGCCCCACTATGGCCACTCCCGCCATCGTAAACCAGCCCGGTTTCACTGCACTAGGATTGGCGATCGCCAGCATCAATCGCAGCAAAATAAAGGTGAAATAGGCACAAATAGCAATGGCTAACACCAGCCTCAGCCGTCGCCGCATAAATGTATGCCGCCACGTCTGATAATCTTCAGCCTCGAACGGAAGAAACGCCTGACTCAGGCGCTGACGTAATCGATCAACGCGACTATCGCGACCATGCAGGGGAGGGGTTTGCACTGATTTTGTAGGAAAGAGAGAAATCGTAAACCGAACAGCAGAGGCACCCAGACTTGGAACTAAACTACCCTCTCGCCAAAAATATCAGACCAAAAAATATTAGGTTCTCTACAACCTGCGGAGCTTTACCCCCAAGAACTACTCTTCGATTGATTTCAGCCGCAGCGATCGCTGTAATTCTGCTAATTCATCCCGGTGCGCCGTCACGATCACGAGCTGTTGGGGTGAATTCTCTGCACTCGCCCAGGGTTCTACTTGC
>CASBQJ010000302.1 GCA_949127705.1 Synechococcales cyanobacterium PMM_0085 | reverse complement strand
TATCGGCTTGTAGCTAGCCCTTCGGCATAGCCCTGCTTCATAAAATTTAACATGCGCTGTCGTGCGTCTAGAGCCGTTTGAAAATCTGGCTTCAGTTGAGCCGCTTTGTCATAGGATGCTAGGGCAGACTCATAGTTTTCCATGCCTTCTAGCACCCGCCCTCGATCATGCCACGCCCAAATATTGTCGGGTTGCAGCTTGAGGACGCGGTTGTAGGCTGCTACAGCTTCGGTCGGTTTTCGTAGATGCTCTAGCACTGTCCCCAGCTTAAACCAGGCGAGGTGGTCTTCAGGATTCAGTTTGACCACTTGCCCGTAAGACTCGATCGCCCCTTCATGGTGCTGCATTTTTTCTAGCGCCATGCCCCGCATCAGCCATGCGAGTGGATCGCCTGGGTTGTCGCGGATGGCTTGCTCACAGGAGGCGATCGCCTCTTCATAGTGCTGCAATCCATACAGCTGATCGACCTGTTTCAGCTGGCTCAATACCTGTTTTCGCCCCTGCACCGCTGGGTCAAAATCTGGTTTTAGCTGCACTGCCCGATCATAGGAGGCAACCGCTTCTTCATAACGCTGTGAGGTTTCTAGCACTTTGCCCCGATCATGCCAGGCCCAATAATTATCTGGCTGCAAGCGAATGACCGTGTCATAGGCATAGACAGCTTCTTCATAGAGCTGCAATAGTTCTAATGCCTTGCCGCGCTTAAACCAGGCCAAATAATCTTCGGGCTGTAAATGAATCACCCGGTCGTAAGATTCCACCGCTTCGGCATGCTCTTTTAAGCTGTCGAGGGTCAGCCCGCGCTTAAACCAAATCAAATAATCGGTTGGCTGGGCTTGAGCGGCTTTATCGTAGCAGGCGATCGCCTCTCGGTAGCGCTGCTGCTGAAACAACTCATCCCCCCGTTCTACCCAAACCAAGTGCCCCTCAGATCTGAAGGCTTTCCCCGTTGGGAAAATTACCGTACTGTGGTTTGGCAGCGCCAAGGGAGCCAAGACATGTAGCGCCTCTAGCGCATCTGAGGCGGTTTGGTATCGCTGGCGGAAGTCATAGCGCACCATGCGGTCAATAATGTCTGCCAACTCAGGGCTAACCTCAACCGTATCTCGCCAGATAATTTCACCCGTGCGCGGATCTTCTGCCAGTTGGGACGGGTAAACCCCCGTAATTGCCTGTAGCCCGACCATCCCGACCGCGTAGACATCGCTGCTAAAACGCGGCTTTCCAGCAATTTGTTCGTTAGGCATATAGCCTGCCGAACCAATGGCGATCGTAATACTAGTTTGCTGACCATCGGTATCTAGCGGGGTCGGCACATTGATCTGTTTAACCGCTCCAAAGTCGATCAAGACAATTCGCTGATCGCATTCCCGCCGAATCAGATTAGACGGTTTGATATCGCGGTGAATCACCTGCTGCTGATGGACAAACTCTAGCGTTGTGAGGATATCTTGCATCAGGGCAATGACCTGAAGCTCACTCTGCGATTTGCTAGCTCTCAGTTCTCGACTGAGCAGTTGCCCTTCAATTAGCTCCTGCACCAGATAAAATTCTTGCTGTTCTTCAAAATGAGCAAACAGTCGAGGAATCTGCTCATGGCTGCCCAAGCTATATAGCACTTCTGCTTCGCGGTCAAACAAGCGCCGTGCCGACTGATAAGACGCGGGTTCGGTGATCTTGGGTTTTAGCAGTTTCACGACACAGGGAGGCTTTCCGGGGAGGTGTTGATCTTCAGCCAGATAGGTCTGGCTAAAGCCACCTCCACCTAGATGTCGGACAATTTGGTATCGACCCCCGATGGTTCTTCCCAGCATACAAAAGGTTTCCCAGAGATTGGACGAACAGACGTTCTCAGGAATCAACTGGTTCCTTCACTTCACCTAGCCCTCAATTCACAGAGAGAGCGTGACGCATAAAGTAAGGAACTCCACATTCAGTATGACGATTCAAATGCGAAGTTCTTTGAACGGTTTATCAAGATTGGACTAAATTCTATAAATAGTTGGTGTGAATTACCATGAGGCAAATGCTGACAGGGTGTGGCTTTAGCAAGGTGCGATCGCCTTTGGCATCCGTAAATTTTCTGTAAACCTAGGGTAGTCTGAGGTAAATGGCAGCGTAGAACATTGGGGTGTCCATGTCCTCTAACCTGATTTTGCCAACCGTGGCGCAGTGGCTGGCTGGAGTGTTTGAGAATCGGGCTCAGTCTATGGCTCACCCCGCCTGGTTTGTCCATCTCCGGCTGTGGCACCGACCGCTACCGCACCGTCTTCAGGGTCATTTAGCCCTATTTGCCGAACAGGCCAATGCGTTATTTTTAGACAAGCCTTATCGACAGCGCGTTTTAATCCTTCAGGAACTAGGCTCTGAGCGCATTCAGGTGCAGTATTTGGCGCTGAAGCATCCTGAGCAGTTTTGTGGGGCAGGGGCTAATTCTGAGCGATTGCAGTCCTTAAGTTGGGATGATCTGGACTGGCTGCCGGGATGTGCCCTAACCTTGACCTCGCAGGGCAACTCATTTGTGGCGCAGCCAGAACCCGGCGATCGCTGCTATTTTCAATATGACGGCAAAACTCGACAGGTGGTGTTGGGGTTTGAGGTGACCAGCAACAGCTTTCATAGCTATGACCGAGGGGTTGATCCGGAGACTGGACAGTCTCTTTGGGGTGCCTTGATGGGGCCTTATGACTATGCGAAGTGTGGAGATTTTGCGGCAGAATTGCCTGCATAGTGCAGAGTTTCCCGTATAGCGCCGAATTAACTCTATAAAAAAATGGCGGGACGTTTAGCGTCCCGCCATTTTTCTATGCCGCTCTATTGGGCAGCTGTTGATCGAGCCAAGCCGATTACATCATGCCCATGCCGCCCATACCGCCCATACCGCCCATACCGCCCATACCACCCATGCCACCCATGCCGCCCATACCGCCCATGTCTGGAGCAGCTCCGGCAGATTTTTTCTCAGGTTTTTCGACGACTAGAACCTCAGTCGTGATCACCATGGCTGCAATAGATGCAGCGTCTTGCAGCGCCGAGCGAACCACCTTAGCGGGATCAATGATCCCTGCTGCAATCAAGTCTTCGTACTGGTTGGTGAGTGCGTTGTAGCCAACGTTGAAGTCTAGCTCTCGCACATTTTCGACCACCACTGAGCCTTCTACGCCCGCGTTGTTAGCGATTTGTCGAAGGGGGGCATCTAGTGCCTTAATCACAATGCTGGCTCCAATTTGCTCTTCAGCCGGCAGGCTGGCTTTGAAGTCTTGCAGCTTGTGAGCGAGGTGAAGCAATGTTGTGCCACCACCGGGGACGATGCCTTCTGCCACTGCCGCTTTGGTGGCGTTGAGGGCGTCTTCAATCCGCAGTTTTTTGTCTTTAAGCTCGGTTTCGGTAGCCGCACCCACTTTAATCACGGCCACGCCGCCCGTCAGCTTAGCAATACGCTCTTGCAGCTTTTCGGTGTCGTAGTCAGAGTCGGTGGCTTCTAGCTCTTGACGAATTTGGGCAATCCGCTTTTCTAGGGCGACCTTGTCTGGCGCTTCGGCGACCAAGATGGTGTTGTCTTTGGTGATGGTGACCTTACGGGCGACACCCAGCATGTCGAGTGTGGCGGTGTCGAGGCTGAGGCCAATTTCTTCGGAAATCATTTGCCCACCGGTCAACACAGCAATGTCTTGCAAGATGGCTTTACGGCGATCGCCAAAACTAGGAGCTTTGATGGCCACTGCATTCAGCACACCGCGTAGACGGTTGACCACCAAAGCTGCCAGGGCTTCCCCTTCCACATCTTCGGCAATAATTAGCAGCGGCTGGCTAGCGCGGGCAATTTTCTCTAGAATTGGTACCAGGTCAGAAATGGAGCTGATCTTTCGATCGACAATCAAGATGGCGACATTTTCAAATTCGCAGATCATCCGATCGGCATCGGTGACGAAATAGGGCGAAATGTAGCCTCGGTCGAACTGCATCCCTTCCACGAACTCTAGCTCGGTGGTCAGCGACTTCGATTCTTCGACGGTAATCACGCCATCGCGCCCGACCTTATCGACCGCTTCGGCAATCATGTTGCCTACGGTTTCGTCGCTGCCAGCAGAAACGGTGGCTACTTGGGCGATCGCGCTCCCGGCCACAGGCTGCGCCACGGCTTTGATGTCATTGACTAGTCTGGCAACGGTTTTCTCAATGCCCCGGCGCAGGTTAACCGGATTTGTTCCAGCCGCAACGTTTTTCAACCCTTCATGAATCATGGCTTGCGCCAGCACCGTCGCCGTAGTGGTGCCATCGCCTGCTAGATCTTTGGTTTTGGAAGCGACTTCGCGGATTAACTGCGCGCCAGTATTTTCCAGCGGATCTTCTAGCTCAATTTCTTTGGCAATGGTATCGCCATCATTGACAATTTGCGGTGCGCCATACTGCTTCTCAAGTACCACGTTGCGCCCTTTCGGCCCAAGCGTGATCCGTACGGCATCAGCGATCGCATTGACCCCCCGCTCTAGTGCCTGACGGGATTCTTCTTGGAACACAATAATCTTAGGCATAATTCATTGATTTAGTTCTCCTCTCAGAATTTAGCACTCTCCGGCGTTGATTGCTAAAATCTCTAGTTCGGGAATCTGGGGTTTAACTTTTGGCTGTCCGCGCTCAGTTTTGCTTAGGCTCGACTCTAGCTAGCGTCTGAGGGGATGGGGCAGGCAAAGACGTTAGCGTTACGGCTGCAAAAGATGGCTGAAGTGCTAGCGCTTCAGCGTCGTCGGGGCGCATAATCATGGCTGAATAGGACACCACGCCAGCCGTTTCACTGCCAATGCAGCGCGCCGCTTGACGCGACAGATCAAGCGATCGCGTACCCACATAGGGACCGCGATCGTTAATCCGCACAATCACGGAACTTCCACTCTTTTGATTCGTCACTTTTAAGTAGGTATCAAACGGTAACGAGGGATGCGCGGCGGTCAGGTCATATTGGTCAAACCGTTCACCGGAGGCCGTAAGACGGTTGTGAAAGTAAGGGCCGTACCAGGATGCGGTGCCAGACAGGGTGCGACCTGTGGTAGAGAGCGCATCTAGCTGGGTTTGGGCTTGTACCAACGGTAGAGCAGCCACCCCCAACGCGACTCGCAGATTATTGATCCAGTCGATGGCCACTAGATCGCCGTTGCGGCCGAGTGCTGCTGCTAACGCTGAATCGATGGTAAACAGCAGCGATCGCGGCCCTGCCTTGCCAGCAGATACTCCCTTGACGCGGGTGAGTTGTAGTGTTAGAGGATCAAATCCGGGAGCTTCTAGCACTTCGCGGAGGCGGTGAGCCAGTTTAGCGGCTCCAGACTGGGTTGGCAATTCGGCTACAGCTTGCCCTCTAATGCGAACTTGGAAGCTACCGGAGCGGGGACGGGCTTTAGCCGTGGCTGGGCTTGATGGGATGCATTGTTTAAAGATTTTAAGCGGTGACCGTTGCCCGTTTCCGGCCTGAGCCGTCGCCTTTGGTGGGGTAGCCGCATTGACTGGAGCGGCTGGCGGAGTTTGCACCACGGTAATTGCCAAAGAAGCTGACGCGATCCGCCCCAAACGGGTGCGCTCGGGTCGGGGTAACCACCGCATGAGAGACCCAGAAGCCAGAGAACCCGACTCCGGGTTCAACAAAGCAGACATAGATGCAAGCTTAGATTCAGCCCTAGATCCAGGCTTAGATGAGGTGGCGATCGCCACTGCCGTAGCCGGTTGAGCGGGGACAGCAGACGTTGAATTCGCAAATAGATGTTGAATTGAATTCAGAAAGGTTTGGGGGGCGTAAAAACTACCCATGTAAGAGACGACCCAAGCAAGTCCAAGAAAAGTCATATGTGATGCCGTATGGAACATAGGTGCGATATCAAAACCGCAGATCCCAGGGATGTATGGATCAAGGCAGACGCAAACTGCCTACCTAGTAAGCCCATTTCGTCAGAGAAAAGCCTGACAGGAATTTACTAAAGAGAGATTTAAGTAAAGATACGGAGGATACATCCCAGGATTTCCCAGCATAGAATAAAACTAGGCTTTGCAACAAAAAAAGTTTTCAGTTATACATATTTCTAATAATCTTTGATGAATCTCTATAAAGATTAGGTAAAAATGACAGATTTTGCCAATTCGGCTCAATGGGATCGCCTGCTGCAAAATTTGGGGGTTTGGCAAGGCTCTTTTACCCGCCTTTCGGGGAGTGGAGAAATAGTGGAGGATATGCCCACACTGGTGACTCTAGAGGGGATTGACAATCGCCAAACCGTGCGGCAAACGCTGGAATATTTTTCGGCTACAACGAAAGAGTTGACCCAGCGGCGAGTGTTGGAATACAGCACGCTCAGCCGCAGCATTTTGCTATTTGAGGATGGAGCGTTTAGCCAGGGTTCGCTACAGTTCAGCCCTGTGGCAGAATTTGGCGCAGAGTTTGGCTTCATTTGTGGCGATCGCCGTCTCCGGTTGGTTCAATTGTTTTGCCCTAGCGATGGAAAAAGTCAGCTATCGCGGTTAACGCTAATTCGTGAACGGTTGGCGCAATCCCCCACGCCAGACCGGCCGCCGCTGACCTTAGAGAGCCTGCTGGGAACGTGGCAAGGGCACGCCGTTACCCAGTACCCTGACTGGCGACCGCCGGAGGTGGAAACCACTCGTTTGACCCTTTGGCAGCAGGGCGATCGCCTTCACCAACGGCTTACAGCTGCTAATTTTGAACTGACGTCTACAGCGGCGATCGCACCTGACAGGCTGCTGTTTGACCAGGGTGCCGTGCCCATCCAGGTGCTGCTATTGCCCGATGGGGCGTCGTGCAACACGCCTACTGTGATTCCCCGAGGACGGTCATTTTTGCTAGAAGTCGGCTGGCTGCTGACTCCGACCCTGCGTCAGCGGCTGATGCGTCGCTATGACGCCCAAGGGGCGTGGAGTAGCTTAACGCTCGTGACCGAGACAAAAGTAGACTCAGTGGAATCACTGAATCTCTGAGAGCAGCCCCCTACCAAAAAGCACCCTGTTTTATGGGGTGCTTTTTAACGGGATCGTTAATTTTAGAGTGAGCGTTTACTGACCTGTTTAGCCTACGCGTTGAGGTTGGGCGATCGCCGATGCCATGCGGTGGCTTGCTCATAGGCATAAGCCACATTCAGCAGCACATCTTCTTTCAGCACATTGCCAATCAATTGGATGCCAATCGGTAGACCCTGTTTGTCAAACCCACAGGGCACGCTAATGGCCGGCAAGCCCGCTAGGTTTGCCGGAATGGTCATCAAATCCAGCAGATACATGCTCAGCGGATCGTCCGTTTTTTCTCCAACTTTGAAGGCTGTTGTCGGAGCGGTGGGGCACACCAGCACATCGACCTGGGCAAAAGCCTGCTCAAAGTCTTGCTTAATCAGGGTGCGTACCTTCTGTGCCTTGAGATAATAGGCGTCGTAATACCCCGCAGACAGCGTGTAGGTGCCGATCATAATGCGGCGCTTCACTTCCGGCCCAAACCCTTCGGCTCGGGTCTGGGTATACATATTGAGCAGGTTATTCGCGTCGCTGGTGCGATAGCCATATTTCACGCCGTCGTAGCGGGCTAGGTTGGCAGACGCTTCTGACGGCGCGATTACATAGTAAGCGGCCACCCCGTAGCGGAAACGAGGGCAAGAAATGACTTGAATTTCGGCACCTAGATCTTGCAGCGTCTGCACGGCCGCTTTCACCGCCGCCTCGACCTCAGGGTCTAGCCCTTCACCAAAGGTTTCCTGAATGACCCCAACGCGTAGACGCGTCTTAGGCGGTAGGTCAGGTTTGAGGGTGTCTACATAGTTGGGGACGTTGACCTTTAAGCTGGTGGAATCCATGGGGTCATGACCAGCGATCGCCTGGAGCACGATCGCCACATCCTCTACCGAGCGCCCAAAGGGGCCAATTTGGTCGAGCGATGACGCAAATGCCACCAACCCATAGCGCGACACTAGCCCATAGGTGGGTTTCATGCCGACCACGCCGCAAAACGATGCAGGTTGACGAATCGAACCGCCTGTATCGGAACCCAACGAAACGGTTACCTGGCCTCCAGCCACTGCCGCCGCCGAACCACCCGATGATCCGCCGGGCACCCGTTCTAGATCCCACGGGTTTGCCGTAATTTGATAGGCCGATCGCTCGGTCGATCCACCCATTGCAAACTCATCGAGGTTGGTCTTACCCAATACAACAGCTCCCGCATCTAGCAACCGTTGGGTCACGGTCGATTCGTACGACGGGACGAAGTTCTGCAAAATTTTAGACGCGCAGGTCGTTGGGATACCTTTGGTACACATGTTGTCTTTGATCCCAAAGGGAATACCCGCCAACATGCCGATCGCCTCACCCGCTGCAATCTGGGTATCCACCTGCCTAGCTTGCTCCAGCGCTCGATCTGCGGTAATGCACAGAAAGCTATGGAGCTGTGGCTCTAAAGCCTGAACCCGCTCTAGAGATTCTTCGGTAATTTCCACAGCAGACCGCTCTTTGCGGATGAGTTGTTGGTGCAACTCGCGGATAAAGGACATCAGCAACCTCAGAAATATGAATTGGGGAGATGGGGATTGGGTAAGCAAAATCTCCAAACATCACTCTAGTAGATTTTTTGGGGCGTACGGTTTATTTCTAGAGATTTTGCCTGAAGATCAGGGCGAATTGCCGTTCCGTCTCTGCCGCTGGCCTGGATGATTCTGGTTTAGCTAGAGACTATTGGCCGCCCAACTGATCAGGCAACGGTGTGCCTAGCTCGCTCAAGTTCAGCACATGCCCTGCGGTAACCAGATAGACGATATCGGCGATCGCCCCCACCCGGCGGGTCAAGTTTCCTAGGCGATCGCGAAATAGCCGCCCTAACGGGTAAGCGGGCACCACCCCCCAACCCACTTCCTCGGCTACCAAAATCACCTCACTTTCGGTAGCTTGAAGGCAGGTTAATAGCTCCATCACCTGCTGATCCCACGTTGATTCATCGTGCTCTAGCCAATTTGCTAGCCAGGTGCCCAAGGCATCGACCAGTAGACATTGGTGGGGGGTGGCGGCCTGAATTGTAGCAGATAAGTCCATCGGGACGCTGCGGGTTTCCCACTGCGGCGATCGCCGCTGCTGGTGGCGGCTAATGCGGGCTTGCCACTCGGGATCATCAAGATAGTCTTGAGCCGTGGCGACATAGATGACTGATTTGGGCGATCGCGCCGCCAATGTCTCTGCCCACTCACTTTTGCCAGAGCGAGTCGGCCCTGTGACTAAAACCACGCTCATAGTGCTCTCCGATCGCGGGCAGGTTTCATCTTGTAGAGTTCAGATTTTGGGCGTTGCTGAATGCAGGTATGAACCGCCAATATTTAACCTTACTGTAGGGGCGGTTCGCGAACCGCCCCTACGAAATTCATACCTCTAATCAGCAACGCCAGATTTTGTAGGTTTCATTTGTAGGTTTCGTTTGTAGGTTGCGTTTGCAGGGTTCACTTTAAAGCTCTTGGTGACAACCTCAGAATTTTCACTACGAATGGGTCACAAACAGTGTGCTTTATTCAGACACAAGCAGATAGAATAGTTGAAAATTACTGACTTTTCGATTTATCCTCGTTCAAGCTGTCTGACACATGATCAAATCGGGACTGCAACGGATTGAGGCAACGCTGACCCAGCTTCATCGCCACCACCCCAAGCCAAGCGAGGCTGATACTGGCGGTGTTCAGCGCCCTGCAATCCTCCCAGGTCAGACTGCGCTGCCGCTCCCCTCTGGCTTTCAGCTGCCTACCCTGAGCAATCCGCGTCATGCTACAGACCCTGCACTTGCCCTAGGGCTGCTGCGAGAAATTGAAAGTACCGTCACGGGATGGCAAAAAGAATTGCAGCGAATCTTGCTGACCATGCAGGAGTTGCAGATGGAAGGAGCGATTGTCGATGGCTGGCTAGAATCTCAGCCGCAGGCTGCGCCACCATTCGGAGCGAATCCCCTGCGTCATGCTGAGATTAATCAACTGCTCGATTATGTGCGCGACTTGTGCAAGCATCATCAGCCCCAACCCGTAGCCGCCGCGCCCAGAGCTGGTTATTGGCTGTGTGGACTGGATGCTGATGGCCAGGTCTGGTCGTTTCCCTGTCCGGCAGAGCAGGTGCCCCAGATCAGCTTGGCGATCGCTCGCTGCCAAAAAATGCGGCAATTGGTAGAGCGCAAAAACTATCTAGAAAATCGCCTGAGCCAATTAGCTGAAACCTTGGTGGCTGTCCATAGTCAGCTGCGCGAACCCGAAGTAGAACCGGCTGCAAACGATTCATTAGAAGCGGTGGGCTAGTCCGTAGTGCAGGCTTCCAGCCTGCGCGGGCAAGATGCCCGCCCTACGGTAGTTAAACTTGCGCCGTCTTCTACTAGTTAAACAGGACGCTGACTCTACGGAGCGGTAATGTTGGTCGGATTACTGGCGAGACTGCTGGCCAGATTGCTCTAGGTTGATGGCACCCATCCTGCAACTTTACTGAAAATTCATAAACCATCCGGTTTTTACAGTGTTGCGGTAGAAATGTAAGAGCATAAGCAATCCTTTGTTGCAAAATATTGCATCTGGACGGCTTAAATCTGCGGTCAATGTGGAGTTGTATGCCATATTTGACACAGGTTTTGTGCAGGGTTGCTGTTTGATATCGGCGCAGCTCAATTTCCGCAGTTACCGTTTATTCTGGCTATCACCATGTCCGATCCTCAGGTTTCTGCTATTGTGTGCACGCACAACCGAGACGGCTATCTTGGGGCTGCGTTGGATAGTTTGCTAGAGCAAGATTTTATCGGTGCCTATGAAGTCATTGTCGTAGACAATTGCTCCAGCGATCGCACGCCAGAGGTGGTGGCGGCTCGCCAACCGCATCCCCACCTGCACTATGTGTATGAGCCAGAATTGGGACTGTCTGTGGCTCGCAATACAGGTGCTAAGCTGGCTCGCGGTGAAGTGTTGGCCTACCTAGATGATGATGCGATCGCCAGCCCCCACTGGCTGCGCACTCTATATGCCGCCTATCAGCAAAATGATCGCCTAGCGATTGCGGGCGGGAAGGTAACCCTGATTTGGGCTAACCAAACACCCCCGATCTGGCTATCTGCCAACCTCGCTGGCAACCTGGGCGCTTACGATTTGGGCGATCGCGCCTGTCTAATCGACCGTGCAGGGCTAACGCCCCGAGGCGTCAACTATTCTCTGCGCAAGCTTTTTTGGCAGCAAGTGGCGGGATTTACAGCTGAATTGGGTCGAGTGGGAACGCGCTTGTTGTCTAATGAGGAGCTGTATATGACCGAGCTAGCGCTCAAACACGGCTGGCAAGTTGCCTACCTGCCCACTGCCCATGTCGCGCATCACGTTGCGCCGGAGCGCCTGTGCCGTTCCTGGTTTTTGGAGCGCAGCTGGTGGCAAGGGATTAGCGAATGTACCCGAGAACGGCTGAATGGGCAAACTGGATTAGGGCAGCTTCGGTGTGGAGCTGAACGGTTCCTGCGCGGTCTATACCGATCGTTAAAATATCTAAATGACCCAGCCGTTAGGTTTGATCACGTTGTCTATGCTTACGGGCAAGTGGGGTATATGGTTACAGCGATTCAGGATCTGTTGACGCCATCGCAGCGGTTCAAGTCGCTAAACGGTCTTTGACGCGCTCTGCCTTTGCAGCTAGACGCTTGAGGCTAGATGCAGTTCGTTTGCCTCCAGAGTTCCCTTCTGCCCACCTCAAGCCCGAGTTTAACTCCCCGGTTACGAGTTCTAGGTCACCAGTTCTAGATTACGTTTATGACCCTGTTTTCAGCTCAGCTTGCTGCCCTAGCTGGCTTCAGTGATGGTTCCAGTTGCCCCCTGAGCCTATCCTCACGGTATTAACTCTATGCGCTCAAAAATTCCGGTATCTGTGCTGATTCCAGCAAAGGATGAGGAACTCAACCTGCCGGGCTGTCTCGATAGCTTAAGCAGAGCAGACGAAGTGTTTGTGGTCGATTCTCACAGCGGCGATCGCACGGTTGCCATTGCCGAACAAGCCGGAGCCCGCGTCGTTCAGTTTCCATTTAACGGGCATTGGCCCAAAAAGAAAAACTGGTCACTCGACCATCTCCCCTTTCGCAATGAGTGGGTTTTGATCGTAGACTGCGACGAGCGAATTCCGCCGCAGTTGTGGGATGAGATTGACTTAGCGATCGAAAATCCCGACTTGGTTGGCTATTACCTCAATCGCCGCGTTTTTTTCCTAGGCACTTGGATCCGATACGGCGGCAAATATCCCGATTGGAACCTCCGCCTCTTCCGTCATCAGCGAGGGCGCTACGAAAATCTCCACACCGAAGATATTGCCAACACGGGCGATAACGAAGTCCACGAGCATGTCTTGCTCGACGGCACTGTAGGCTATCTCAACGCCGATATGCTGCATGTAGACTGCCGCGACCTGTATCACTGGCTAGAGCGCCATAATCGCTATTCCAACTGGGAAGCTAGGGTTTACTACAATCTGCTCATGGGCATGGACGAGGGAGGCACCATTGGCGGCAACTTCTTGGGCGATGCCGTACAGCGTAAGCGCTTCTTGAAGAAAGTCTGGGTGCATCTACCCTTGCGGCCATTACTACGATTTTTTGTCGTCTATATTTTGCGATTTGGCTTTTTAGATGGTCGAGCCGGATATGTTTATGCCTGTTTGCTCAGTCAATATGAGTATCAAATTGGCGTTAAGCTGTATGAGCTGCGGCGGTTTGGCGGTCGGATAAATCCAGCTACTTTGCGGGCGTCTTCGTCGGATCTGCCGACTAGCCCCAATCCTAACCCTGGTGATCGTCATTACCAGAGCCTCTCTTCAAATGCCTGCCAATATCCAGATTTGTGATACGACTCTTGTGGGATAAATCAGGATCGAGCTGGCAGAGATCAGGCCAGCAAGGATGAGGCTATGACGGTTCCCGATGCCGATGTTGCGCGAGATGATTTGACACCTGAGCTGTGCTCTTGGGCCGACGTTGAGTCTGAGCCTGAGCCTAAGTCCGCTAGCTCTCAGCCATCGCTCGATCTGCCACCTTGGGTAGATTTGCGACGCTACCACCAATCGGGCTTTAGCCGGGGGCGTCCTGGCTGGATCGTTTTGCTTTGGTGGCTGGTGCAGGCGATCGCCTTTCCGCTGACCTTGCACGCGCATCACGCGCCTCGGCGGGCACTGCTGCGACTATTTGGGGCAAAGATCGGTCGGGACGTAGTGATTCGACCGACTGCCCGGTTCACGTATCCCTGGAACGTTGAAATTGGTGACTATAGCTGGATTGGGGATGATGTGGTGTTTTACAGCCTGGATCGCATTTGGGTGGGTGCCCACTGCGTGATCTCGCAAAATACCTACCTCTGCACCGGCAGCCACGATATTAAAGATCCCACTTTTCGGCTCAAGACAGGGGCGATCGCCATTGGTAATGGGGTGTGGGTGGCGACGGGCTGTTTTATTGCCCCCGGTGTCCAGATCGGAGCAAATTCTGTGATCGGCGTGCGCAGTACGGTTTTGCACCCAATGCCTGCCACGTATGTATGCTGGGGTGCTCCTTGCCGCCCTCAGCATCCCCGTGAGCGGCTGCAGCCCCACGCATAAACCCCATGGGCAACCCTAACAGCCCCTACTAGGCAATACCTCGATCACCCTGTGGTGGCGCGTTTGCGGTGAGAC
>CASBQJ010000301.1 GCA_949127705.1 Synechococcales cyanobacterium PMM_0085 | reverse complement strand
GTCACAAAGATGGGGTAAAGCGGCGGGTAAGGATGCGTCTCGGGCGTAGGTGTCGCCGTACTGAAGTTCTAGCGCTGTCCAGTCGCGCTCTAGTCGAGTCGCGATCGCTTTTAGCTCCAGCAGGGCCGTTTCTTGGGCAGCGGAGAGCTGGTTGATCTGCTGGGCTTTGGCTTCCAGCCGCTGGAGGGCTTCCTGCTGCCTGGATAGGTCTGCTGCCGCTGCTACTGTCGATTTATGGGTTGGCCTAGAGCTGGCAGAGGGGGAGGGGGCGGCTGGCGATCGCCTTTCCCCATCGGCACCGGAGAGCGATCGCCGCTCCACGTCTGGCCTGGACTCAGTTCTAACTGCCGTTTCTTCTACTGCTGTATTCCCTCCGTTCCCGGTCAAATTGCCGGCAGAAAGCCGCTGGGGAAACATTTCCACCATCGGCGCAGCCGCCGGACGCGGTGAATGATGCCCCGCCCGCATGGCCTGGAGTCGTTCCTGAATTGCCTTAATTTCTGTTTGCGTTGCTTGCTCGTTCATTTTCTGCTCCTGGGGGGCATCCCGATAGCTAGAGACCATTCCAGTCGAGGACAGCGCCTGTAGCAGCGCAGACTTGGCTCAGAGTGACCCTGCCAAATGCCAAAGCTACAGACCCCTGTAACCCCGGTAGAACCGTTCATTCGGGGGGTGGGGGCTGGTGCGGTGCCGTATTGGTACAATAGTACTATACAGATTGGTACAATGGTACCACAAAATATCTGAGTACCAATGGACTAAGCAAAATCGACGCTGGCATGGGTTCCTTTACTCGGCCATTGCCGGCACCCAGCCGGCACCCAGCCCGCACCCAGCCTGTTAGAATCGTCAGTAATGTTCTTACTCTCAGATCGCACGTGACGCTGAAGCAAAGCAAGCCAGACTGGCTACGGGTAAAAGCGCCCCAGTGGGAGCGCGTTGGCAATGTCAAAGAAGTCCTGCGAGATTTGGGGCTAAATACGGTGTGTGAGGAAGCCTCGTGCCCCAACATTGGCGAGTGCTTTAGCCACGGCACGGCCACATTTTTGATTATGGGTCCCGCCTGCACTCGCGCCTGCCCCTACTGCGACATCGATTTCGAGAAGAAGCCCCAGCCCCTCGACCCCACGGAGGGCGATCGCCTTGCCGAAGCCGTGCGCCGCATGGGGCTAAATCATGTCGTGATTACGTCGGTGAACCGGGATGACCTGCCCGATGGCGGGGCGTCGCAGTTTGTCAAGTGCATCGACGCCGTGCGCCAGCGATCGCCCAATACCACCATTGAGGTACTCATTCCTGACCTGTGCGGCAACTGGGAGGCGCTGGCGATCATTTTGGCGGCGCGGCCAGAGGTGCTAAATCACAACACCGAAACGATCCCCCGGCTGTATCGCCGGGTGCGACCCCAGGGCGACTATGAGCGGACGCTGGAGCTATTTCGGCGATCGCGGGCGATCGCACCCCAGGTCTATACCAAATCTGGCATCATGGTGGGCTTAGGCGAAACCGATGCCGAAGTGCAGCAGGTGATGCGCGATTTGCGCGGGGTCGATTGCGACATTCTCACAATTGGGCAATATCTCCAGCCTAGTCCCAAGCATTTGGCCGTGCAGGCGTTTATCACCCCCGAGCAGTTCGACGCATGGCGCGATTTTGGCGAAGGTATTGGCTTTTTGCAGGTGGTTTCGTCGCCCCTCACCCGCAGTTCTTACCATGCCGAACAGGTGCGAGGACTGATGCAGCAGCACCCCAAATCGGGTGGGTAAACGCAGCGGAAACGTTCGCCCGTCAGAGCATCAGGGCGTGAATTTACTGATTTTATCTGTGAAGCTTGCTTAAACTACCTCTGAGTTTGGGCATAATTGAGGATGCTAACGCTACAGGCGATTCCATGACCTCTGCAACATTCATCACGATCGACGACCAACCCATCAGTATGGCGCAGGTGTTTCGCTACTTGCAAGCAGGCCGCAAGCTAGATGGGTTCATTGGCGAGATTGTGCGCCAGTTTGTCTTAGAACAAGAGCTGCAAGGGCAGTCTGATCTACAGGTAAGTTCGGCCGTGATTGAGCAGGCGGTGATTGACTTTCGGCTGCAAAATCAATTGACAGATGCCCAAAAATTTCAGGACTGGCTGGCCACCAACGGCATGACCTATGAGGCATTCCATCAACAGGTTAGCGGTAGTTTTAAGCTACAAAAGCTGCGGGAGTCGGTGACAGAACCGAAGCTGCAAGAATATTTCATCAACCGCAAGGTGTTTCTCGATCGCGTCGTGCTATCGCGGATTGTCGTGGCCGAGCCGGAACTTGCCGACGAATTGAAGAGTCAACTGGCGGAGGGTGCTAGCTTTGAGCAGTTGGCGCGTGAATATTCCTTGATGGATGACCGGGTGATGAATGGCATGGTGGGTCCCGTCAGCCGGGGCAGCATGCCCGATGTGCTGCGGGCGGCAATTGATTTGGCTCAAGCGGGGGATGTCGTTGGCCCAGTGGGACTAGAGGAGCGCTGGGGGCTATTTCGGGTAGAAGAACTGCTGCCCGCTTCGCTAGAAAACCCACAGGTGCAGCAAACGCTGCAAAATGAACTGTTTGAACAATGGGTGGCCGAAAAGGTTCAGGTACTGCCAATTAAAATTCAGGTTGCCGAATCATGATGACTCAGGAGCATCTCGCTAGCATTCCTTGGGATGAGGCACCACTGTGCTGGC
>CASBQJ010000300.1 GCA_949127705.1 Synechococcales cyanobacterium PMM_0085 | reverse complement strand
CTCGATAGCCCGTCCAGGTTTCCCGTTCCGGGTCTTTGGGCTGCACAAACAGCACAAACTTATGTTCTTCGTGGTGCGGAGCCAGCACCGCGACAGCCTCCGTTTCGTTGAACCCCGTCAAGTAAAAGAAATCGCTGTCCTGGCGGAAATTGTATTCCACGTCGTTGTGCATCACGGCCATGGGCGCACTGCGAAAAATCGCGGTGCCCTTGCCAATTTTTGCCATCAACTGTTCACGCCGCCAGGAGAAATCTGTTTGCATAGTTGGGGTCAAAGGCTCAAAAGCACTGGGTGGTTCAGATTATATGGTAGCGATTCTCTCCGAGACGGCAAAGCCGAACACCTCCCCTAAAATCTATAACTCAACACCTCAATTCGCGGGCTTTCAGCAGGCAGATCGGCTGAGCGAACCGAGAGACTATCCCCCCGACGCTGCACAGGTACCCCCGGCATGGCCGCCAAAAATGCATCTAGGGGCTGAATATCGCACGCCGTCGCCGTCGCCGCCTGAGTTCGATATTGGGTTGGAATAATCAGGCGAGGATTCAGTGCCCGCACCGCCTGAGCGGCTTCCTCAGGCGTGTAAATTTTGGCACCGCCGCCCACTGGAATCAGCAGCACATCGGGTCGCCCGATCAAAATTTGTTGCTCCACTTGAATGGGCGTAACTGCACCCCCTAAATGGGCAATATTGAGTCCGCCCTGGTTCCAGCGCCACATGGTATTTAGCCCAAACCGCCGACCCCCTTGGCGATCGTGGTCACCGCGAATGCCCTGAATTTGCATGCCCCGATATTCGTATACCCCTGGCTCTGACAGCAGGCGGGGCGTTCCAGGTAGCCCCTCAAGCGAGCCTTCGTCTAATAGGCGACTGCTGATCATGACCAAGTCGGCATTGACCCGTGGGGCGCGGTAGCCCGCTGTGCAGCCCAGTGGCCGAAACGGATTGACCAAAACACGGTTGCCTTGCCCACTAAACAAAAAGCAGCTGTGCCCCAGATACTGAATGGAAACCCCACCGCTAGTTTGAGCCTGACTGGGCTGCAAACTGGATGCTACTACGGTCGTTGCAGTGGCCGCCAACCCTGCCCCTGCATATTGAATAAACCTGCGCCGCTTCATGAGTCTCTCTACCCTTCGCTGTGAACGGGAACCGTTAGTGAACCGTTAGTGAACTGTTAGTTGAAATGGGCGATCGCCAGCCTTGCTAAAACTGGCGTGCATAATCTGTATCATGATCAAAATTTTCAACTCTTAGCTTACAGTGATCGACGCAGCCAACTCAAAGTTCCGGCTGGCAACCTGGCTGATTCCATCTGCCTCAAGTCTCTAGACTCAAAATTAGGCAAGCCAGCAAAATATAATAGGGGTAAGGATCAGGACGTTTTTGAGGCGCAGTGAGTGGGGAGATTGATGAATTGGCGGTGGATGCGGCAATTGGTGCGGCGACGATCGCTCACTGCATGGCTGTTGGGGACAATGCTCTGGCTCTGTTGCAGCGGCACCGCACAGGCGGGCGTATTGGCCGATCGGCTAGCCGCATTTCCCGACTGGCAGAGTAAACCGCCGCTGCACCCGGCCCAGGGCGATCTGGCCTATCCCGACTGGTTTGCGGGCACCTGGACGGTCACCACCACGCTGGTTGATCTGGCGGCACCGCTGGCTCCAGATCTGATTACGCCTGGGTTTGAAAGCAATCGCCCCTATCTCAGCCAGCCGATTGGATTTCAGGCGCGGTTTGTGGCAGAGTCCCCCCGGCGCGTTACCCGGCCTGTGCTGCCGCTACAGGTGCCGTCCTTATCAGCGGCGTCGGCACGAGCGCCCGTCCTGATTTCCGATCGCGCCTTCAACGGGTTGAATTTGGCCAAAGCCTATCTGGATGGCTCGGGCAAGGATGGCAAAAGCCCAGTGTTAGCCGTCAAGGTTGACCCCAGCAATCCCAATCGACAGATTACATTGCTGAGAGGCGATCGCCAACTCGTCTCAACGGTCAGCGATCGCGCCACCGAATCTGCCAGCGCCACTGAATTCATCACCACAGAGCTATTTCAGCAAGAATTTCGCGGCGCGCCGCAGGTCTACTTCAACACCGTCGAAACCACAACTGCCTATACCCACCATCCCGCCGCCCATCCCATCATTACCGCTGACCAAGTCACGGCAATTTATCTATCGCCCCAAGACCCAGACTATTTCAAAGCAGGGGAACGTCCGGTGGCGCTATATCGCTATCGCATGGAGTTTGAGGCTGGATGATGGATCTGCCGCTAATTTACCATCCCGATTATGTGACGCCGCTGCCGTTGGGGCATCGGTTTCCGATGAGTAAATTTAGCCAGTTGCACGACACGCTGTTGGCGGATGGGGTGGCGCAGCCGCATCAGTTCCACGCGCCAGAGTTGCCGCCGCTGGCCTGGATTGAGCGAGTGCACACGCCGGACTATGTGCGCGCCTACCGGGACGGCACGCTGGACGCCAAGGCGCAGCGCCGGATTGGGCTACCGTGGAGTCCGGCGTTGGTGAATCGGACTTGCATTGCGGTGGGCGGTACGGTGTTAACGGCACGGCTGGCGCTGGAGTGTGGGCTGGCCTGCAATACGGCTGGCGGGACGCATCATGCATTCCCCAGCTATGGGTCGGGGTTTTGTATTTTTAACGATTTGGCGATCGCCGCCCGCACCGTCCAACATCTGGGGCTGGCGCAGACCATCTTGATTGTCGATTTGGACGTGCATCAAGGCGACGGCACCGCTTTCATTTTTCAAGCTGACCCCAGCGTGTTTACCTTTTCGATGCACTGTGAGGTCAACTTTCCGGGCACCAAGCAAACCAGCGATCTAGATGTGCCGCTGCCCGTTGGCATGGAAGATGCCGAGTATTTGCAAACCCTGGCCACTTACTTACCCGATTTGCTGACCCAGGTGCAGCCCGATTTGGTGCTATACGACGCTGGGGTCGATCCCCATGTGGGCGATCGCCTGGGCAAATTGGCGCTCACCGATAGCGGCATTTATCGCCGAGAAATGCAGGTATTGAGCACCTG
>CASBQJ010000299.1 GCA_949127705.1 Synechococcales cyanobacterium PMM_0085 | reverse complement strand
GTTTTTATCTATAAAGTAAAAATCGGAGCACGTGACAGGTCGATTCATCTGGCCACTGGATGCTGCCCGTAAAATGGCAACGCGTCTGCCCAGAGGGGACGTAGGCCGCCGCACCACTCGGCGTAGGCCAGTTGCAGCAGGCTGGTCGCAGACCCACCTAAGCCACCATCTGCTTGAAACAATCGATAGGGGCGCGGCCACTGCTCTAACACCTGCCGCCACTGCTCCACTGAAAGTACAGTATCGGGAAACAGCGCTGTCCAGGCTGGGGTTGAATCTCGGCTGCTATAGATGGCCGTGAACAGTTCTCCGCGCTGGGCAGGCATTTGCACCGCAACATCGACCGCAGGCTCAGAGTCACCGTTCTGCGCTTCGTCGCGCATCGAATTGGCAAAGGCCGCTAGCGAGGAAATAGCAAGCAGGGGCAGGTTCAGCTGTTGCGCCAGGGTGCGAGCGGTAACGACTCCAATGCGGGTGCCCGTAAAGCCGCCAGGTCCTTTGGCAACCGCTAGAAATGTTAGGTCTTGCCATCCCTGCGGCTGAAGAAAATCTTGCAAATAGGCGTGTAAATCGGTAGAGAGCGATCGCCCCAAATCCCATACGCCACATCGACGGTCACCGCTAAAATTGCTCAGCGCTAGACCCAACTCGGGGCTGCTGGTGTGCAGGGCTAGGGCATACCCGTGAAAATGAGAGCTTGACAAGAGAGACATCGGCAATAGTTTAGGGCAATAATTCAGGGCAATAATTCAGGCATCGGCTAATTCAATGATCGGCTGACCCGCGCTCCTCCCAAATACAATTCATCGACTTTAGGATTGTCCAGCAACTCTGCTCCAGATCCTGCAAAGCGATCGCGTCCCGTTTCTAATACATAGCCCCGATGCGCCATCTTCAGAGCTTTGCGGGCATGTTGTTCAACTAAGACAATCGCCATCCCCAGTTGGTTCACCTGCCGAATCCGCTCAAATACCTCATTCACCAACACAGGCGAAAGTGCCGCAGACGGTTCATCTAAAATCAGCAACTGGGGGTCTAGCATCAGCGATCGCCCCATCGCTAGCATCTGCCGTTCGCCACCCGACAGCGTCCCAGCCCGCTGTCGTCGTCGGTCGGCCAAGATGGGAAATGCCTCAAAAACTTTTTGTTTTAGGGGCTGAAGCGATCCACTGCGGGTAAACGCCCCCATCTCCAGATTTTCTTCAACGCTGAGCGCCGGGAACACATTAGAGCTTTGCGGCACGTAGCACATGCCCCGCCGCACAATTTGGTCAGACTTTAGCCCCACAATCGACTCCCCTTGAAAGTGAATCGTGCCTTGGTGCGGCGTTAGCAGCCCAAAAATAGCTTTTGCCAAGGTCGATTTCCCGGCTCCATTAGGACCAATCACCGCCACTAGTTCACCGGGATGCACCCGAAAATTGACGCCCTGCAAGATATCTAAATCTTTAATGTAGCCAGCATGAACGTCTTCGACGGCCAACAGCGCAGGGGTATCAATCATGGGGCAGCTGGGATAAGAATTGATCCGAAATTGATCCCACGGTAGAGCCACCGGCTTTACTCGTTAGGCTTTACTCGTTAGGCTTTACTCGTTAGGCTTTACTGGGGCGTACTCTGCAATTCTGGACGCTCTTCGGGCACAATGGCTCCCTCAACCGGGCAGACCTGGAGACAGATGCCACAGTCAATGCAGGTCGAAAAATCAATCCAGAACCAGTCTGTCCCTTTGGCATTTTTGGCTGAACCCGGATGGATACAGGCAACCGGGCAGGCATCAACACAATCGGCAACGCCTTCGCAAGTGTTTGTAACAATCGTATGTGGCATAGTGTTCGTCTGTTTTAGGATCGGCTGTTTTGGGATCGGCAGGATTGGCTCGGCAGGATCGGCTCGGCAGCCGTTGCCAGAAATTCCATTTCTTAGCCTAATACCATTTCCCGGATTGGTGCTGGCGATCGCAAAATTGAATTGATCTCGATGTGCTGGCTCAAAGGGTTCCTAAGGTTTGCCAATCGCGAATTGCCTGCTCATTCCACAGCCAGGTTTTGCCGAGTTCATCTGGCTCAACGCTAGCCGGGTTACTTTGAACCACGGCCTGATACAGCTGTGTGGCGCGATTCAGCAAGTCTTTTTGCTGTGCCGTATAGTCTGGGTCAGTTACGGCTTGCTGTAACGCTAGGGCAATGCCTGCATAGGCTGTAATCGCCTCAGGATTGGTAATCGGCTGGGTGGGCATGGCGCAGTCTAGGTCGGAGGCATCGGTGGTTTTAGTGCCCGCCGCAGAGTTGCCCGCCGTAGAGTTGCCCGCCAGCAGCGCAATTGAGCGACACCACGCCTTTAGCGCCTGTTTTGATTTGCCTTGAGCGTAATAGGCAAAGCCGAGGGCGTTGTGATAGGGGACGGAATCGGGCTGTTGTTTAATCGCCGTTTCCCAATACCGTTGGGCGTCTGCGACGTCGTAGTTCTCAGTGTTGCCCTGTTTGACAACCAACCAAGCTAGCTTACCGCGCAAAAAACTGATTGATGGCTCAGAGAGGCTGTCTATTGAAACAGCTTTGAAGGCAGTATCTGCAGCTTGCAGTGCCCCTCGATCGAGCAACGCGTTGAAGGCGGCTTCAGCCTTGGGCAGGTCTTGTTTACGGAAGTAATGGCTCGCGATCGCCTCCAGCGTGGCGACATCTGCCGTCTGCAGATTCACCTGGCCAAAATTACCCGGCAGCACAAAGGGTTCGGCCGATGGGCTAGGCAGCAACTCATTAGGCGTTGGCTGCGGATTAAACAAGCGCGGCGCAGTTTGCGTTGTGAACACCGCGATCGCCATCACGCCAGCGCCCACCAACGGCAGAATCACATACTGTGGCTTGAACCGATGGGTGCTACGAGCCGGGATCGGTGATCTCAAACCGGGCGATCCCCGCTCAATTATTGGTCGCTCTACAGCCGCAGCGGTATCCAGCGGTGCTGGGATCGGTGCGGGGATCGGGGCGGGGATCGATGCGATCAAAGCGCCATCCTTGGTCGGGGTAGGCAAATTGGTGGTAGCAGATACCTGTGATGGCGTCACCGCAGACTCAGAGGGCGAGAATCGACGCGGCATCCGCTCGGACAGCCATTGATAGGTACCCTCGGTAGAATGAGCAGGTGCTTCTAAGCTCACCTCACCAGAGGCGATCGCCTCTGCCTGAACAGATTCGGTTAACTGGGGCGTCAGCTGCCGAATCAGATCGGCTACCACCGTGGCATCTGCTGCGTAGCTCAGGTCATCCCCTTGATCAAATTCGCCTAATCCGGGCTGAACGCTGCCCGTGTAGTCTGCCTCGGGAATCAGCAGCGCTAGGTCGTCATCTAACAATACAGCTCTAGAAATAATCGCTAAATCATCGTCCGAATCGGAATCTAGCGCAAAGTGTTCTGGAGTTGTCTCTTCGCCCGCTAGCATCGGAGGAATGTCGTAGATCTGGGGCAGTTGGAGCAGCCGATCGGCTGGGTTGACCAAGGAGCGATCGCCCTGGAGCAGATAGCCGTCACACTCCGGATGCAGATACAGCACGGGCAATGCCCAATAGAGCTGGTGTGACCCATACGCAGAAATTAGTCCCTGCCGCGCTCGGCTGAGGCTCAGGTCAACGGGGTAGCCCTGGCGCAGATTGCGATAGAACAACCGAGTTAGGGTCAAGGCCACATCGTCAGGAATCCGCTCTGCCATCGCCAGCACCGCTGGAATACCCTGGCTAACCAATGCCTCGGCCAAATTGCGTTCCTGAATGTCTACCTCTGCCTCTGCCGCAACCGCCGTATGCGTTCCCCGGCAAGAGTTAAACACCACCATGCGAATGCCATTATTTGCCAACAGCCCCGCCAAGTCGTCACCACTCAGAATTTCAGTCAGTCCCGTTTTTGGGTTAACCAGATACAAATTGCCGCCATCGACCCCGAGGTTGCTGTGTCCGGCGTAGTGCAGCACATGAAAATGCCCTTGCTCTAATGCCTGGGTCAATTCTTCCCGACCGGGCTGGTTCAGCATGGTGAGGTGCAGCTCTGGCAGTGCCCCCATAAAGCTTTCCAGCGATGGGTTGCGCGGGCGGCAAAGTTCTTCTTGGAGGTTGGCCGCTTCTCGCTCTAGCTCCAGCTGCTCTTGGTCGCCCGGAGCTGAAATCACCATTAAGATACGGACGGGCTGATCGGCGTCTAGCGGCACCAGCAGCCGACTGCCCATTCTGCCTGTGCTGGGTTGAAACCGGGAGAACAACACATCGGTACCCGTAGCAACCGGTCGGCGCGCTGGGCTATTCCCGTCGCGATCGCCACCATTGAGCACCTCCCACGGCAGCCGAGGCAGCTGCAACCCCTTCAGCCCTAACCGCAGCCGCAGCATCTCACCTTGATGTTGCGCAATGCCCCGCGCCATCGTCCAGCTATCCCCTAACGTTCCTTGAAACAGGGAATTGTAGAGAGTTTCTCCCAGGTCGAGCAGCGTTCCAGACAGCTCCGATAGCTCTGGTTCACCCTGCCCCTTGCGCTGCGCCTGCGGGAGGTCAAACCCACCAATCCGGCTGAGGCGGTTACCCTGCAACAATCCTAGCAAGGGATCATTCATCAACTGCCGCGCCTGTGCTAGCCAGTCGTCTACATCCCAATGCAGCTGCTCTTCGGCCAGCGGCACTCCCGGTGCGACGCGCTCCGTCCGCACCAGATATTCATCATGCCCCACTGGGGTTACCGAGATGTGAAATTCCTGGGTCACCGGGTCAGTGCTCTCCCTAAATTTCTGGTTTATCAGGTCGCGTTCAAGGCCATCACTCCAAAAGTCTTTGAAGTTCTTGCCTTTGAAGTTCTTGAATGAGCCACCAAGGTGGCGGGATCGGCGAGATTAAGCAGGATAAGAATCAAGTAAATTCGATTGAATAGAATGGGTTCCCGTAGGATTGATTGACTAAGGAGCATTGCCTAGCAAGCACTCCCAGCATTCCCAAGATTACTACGATCGGTTCATCACTATCCTAATTTGACCACCAAGATCGCTTTGTTAGCAAACCACTCCTACAAGTAAGGCGGGGAATCCCATGTTGCGTCAACCCCAAACTTGCCTTAACTACGGTGCAAACCCCCACTCCTTCCAAATCAATTCCGCTCAGATCCGGCAGAACGGACTGTGGAAATGTATATTTTTCAGAATAGCGTCAATTTTATTTTTTAAGCAGAGTGGCTTTCCCAAGCCGAGTCTACTTCACGAACTCTTTGCGGATTTTGGGTTGAGCCTTCACAAAACTGCTCCACCGTTGCTAGGCTCCGCAGAAGTTTTTAGAAATTACCAAAACAGTCCGGAGGCGCATCATTTCACCTAGAACAGTGGAGTGGTAGATGCACCCTGATTCAAATCCCTCCAAGGCTCACGCAATTGAGTTTCGGGGGGATTTTCTTATGAGTGCAACTGTATGGATGTAAGACTCAGACATCTTTCAGGCTGCGGAGATGCGACTGAGGCGGAGTTAGCCCTTTGCCCTGAACCAGCACGCCAAAAGTACCCATCTGGGTTGGGTTAAAGTCCATTAGGGTGTGGAGGGCTTCGCGACGATGCAAAATGTCTTGCAGGGTCAGAGCCGCATTGGGCTGGAGCTGAGACAGGGCCGCTAGGCGATCGCCCAACCCCAGTGCCATCAGAAATAGCCCCTGGGGGACATAGCCCAGCCGGGGTAGACCACAGCGATCGCCCTGTCGCGCCAGCGCCGTAAAATCCACATGGGCGGTAATATCTTGCTGCCCGATGTGGATATAAGGATTGGCATGGCGGGCGTGTTGATAGTAGCACTGCAACGTGCCGTCGCGGCGGGTGGGGCTATAGTAGCGCTGGGCTGGGTAACCATAGTCGATGGTGACGAGATAGCCGTGGTGCAGGCGCTCGGCCACCGTGTTCACCCACTCCAATGCGGCCAAATTCACCTCGGTGCGGTAGCCCTCAGGGTAGGCAGGCGATGGTAAATCTACGCCTGCTAAGGCAAAGTATTCGGCTAACAGCGGGGTAGAGAGCGGGGCAAGGAGTTCGGTAAATAGGGGCAGAGTGGACGTGGCTGACGGCGACTCTGCCGCCTCTTGCATCTCGATCCAGGCGTCCCAGTTGGCTAACGTCACGTAGATTTCTTGCAGCTGCCCGTTGGCGATCGCCACCTGATGCACCGGAAACGCGTCTACCAGTTCGTTGGAAAAACAGCAGCCCACTACCGAATCGGCTGGGATCTCGTCCCAGGTACGCCAATGCAGCCCCCCCCACGAGTTGGCCAAGTCTTGCAGGCGCTTCCGCTGTTCGGCAATCATCCCCGCCGACTTTTCCACAATCACATACTCTAGTGCCTTAAAGCACTGACTATGATGACGATGCAGATGGATTAACACATCTTGCGCCAGCATCCCCTGCCCAGCACCCATTTCTAGTAGGGTAAACGGGTGAGGATTGCCTAGCAACTGCCACATTTCAGCGAATTGCTCGGCTAGCATTTCCCCAAAGTCGGCACCCAGGTGGGGCGAGGTAAAAAAGTCGCCGCTGACGCCGATATTCACCTGATTAGTGGCGTAATAGCCATGCTGCGGGTCATACAGGGCGATGTCCATAAACTCAGCAAAGGTGATCCGCTGCTGGGGATGGGCAGCAATGCGCTGGGCAATGCGATCGCACAACAGGGGATTGCTCTGATCAGCGTCCAAAACAGCTTTATCCATGGAGGTCAAAGGATCGTCTTGCAAAGGGATAAGGTGACGCTCATTCGTCATGCTCATTCGTCATGCTCATGCGTCATGCTCATTCGTCATAGTGTACAGGGACAGCGGATCGTCTTGGCCACAGGCGGGCTGTGGCAGTTCGCTTTAACGGCTGCCTGAGGACATCACGCGTCCCTAACCTCTGCGGCGCTGCTGCTAGATGCATAGATATGTCCAATGGATACCATTGTGTAGAAATATTGCGCAAAATCCTAAAGTAATGTTACATTGATGTTATCAACCAAGTCTTAAGAGGTCTTTGAGTCATGGAAAGCCAAGATACTAAATTCGGTTTTACTCAGTTCGCAGAAACTTGGAATGGTCGTCTAGCAATGTTGGGTTTCGTCATTGGTGTCGCCACCGAATTGCTGACCGGTCAAGGCATTCTTTCTCAGATCGGCTTGATGTAATTTTTGGTTATAGCTTCATTCATTCTTGATATCTCCTTCCTGCGGGATGCAATTCATTAATTGCATCCCAGTTTTTTGTCTAAAAAAGTCTGCGCTCCTAGAAATCGGCACTCCTAGAAATCGGCACTCCTAGAAATCGGCACTTAAGGGCGCTCGGGGGAATGGAATCACATCGCGAATGTTTTGCATCCCAGTCATAAATTGAACCAGCCGTTCAAAGCCCAGCCCAAAGCCGGCATGAGGCACTGTGCCAAAGCGGCGCAGGTCGAGATACCACCATAGATCAGCAGCGGGGATGTCAAGCTCTTGCATCCGGCGTTCTAAGACGTCGAGCCGCTCTTCGCGCTGCGAGCCGCCAATAATTTCGCCAATGCGCGGGGCCAGTACGTCCATGGCGCGCACCGTTTTGCCATCATCACTCAGGCGCATGTAGAAGGCTTTAATCTCAGTCGGATAATCGGTGACGATCAGAGGTTTTTTGAATAACTCTTCGGCTAAGTAGCGCTCATGTTCAGATTGCAGGTCTAGCCCCCACGATACCGGGTACTCGAAGCGGCGATCGGCTTTTTCCAGTAAGGCGATCGCCTCGGTATAGGTAATCCGCCCAAACTCGCTGTTGATGATGTTTTCAGCGGTTTCGAGCACGGTCTTTTCAATCCGCTCATTGAAGAATGCCAGGTCGTCTGGACAAGTTTCTAACACATGCTTGAACACATATTTCAAGAACGCTTCCGCCAGCTCCATGTTGCCCTCTAGCGCACAAAACGCCATTTCTGGCTCCACCATCCAAAACTCGGCTAAGTGGCGAGAGGTATTGGAATTTTCGGCGCGAAAGGTGGGACCAAAGGTGTAAACGTTGGTGAAGGCCATGGCCATAATTTCGGCTTCCAATTGCCCGCTCACGGTGAGGTAAGCGTGCTTGCCAAAAAAATCTTGCTCAAAATCTATTTCACCCGCAGCGGTTTTGGGCGGATTTTTCAAATCTAGCCCGGTGACGGTGAACAGTTCGCCTGCGCCCTCACAGTCGCTGGCAGTAATGATGGGCGTGTGCACCCACAAAAAGCCCCGCTGTTGAAAGAAGCTGTGGATCGCTTGAGCGGTGGCATTGCGGACTCGAAACACCGCACCCAGCGTGTTGGTCTCGAACACTGCACGGAAGTCGGCGACGGTCAGCTCTTCGGTCGTGCCGTCACAGCCGATGCCGGCATTGCTGATGAC
>CASBQJ010000298.1 GCA_949127705.1 Synechococcales cyanobacterium PMM_0085 | reverse complement strand
GCTCGCAGCATGATGGGTTCTAACATGCCGCTGGCTCCCCCAGCAACGCCAATTAGGGCATCGCCACCAAACAGCCGCTCAAATCCGGCATCGTCTAAGAAGCCATTGTCGGGTTCGGAGCAGGTATCCCACAGCACGTCGTGAGGGCGATAGAGGCGGCGAGGGCTAATGACGGATACGATCCGTGAGCCGATGCCTTGGTCTGCTAGGGCTTTGGCGGCGGCATAAACGGGAGCCAAAATCATGTCGCCGACTACCGCAAAGACGATGGTTTTGGCACCGGCAGTGTGTTGGAGGGCGATCGCCCCATCTTGCAATGCCTGCCGCGTTTGCTCAAAGCTGGTGCGAATGGGCAGCGGTGACTTGCTGGCGGTAATCACGACGCCTTTGTTGCGGGCACCCAGCGCCCACTCATAACACGCCTGGATGCTGTTGGCATCGGGTGGGAACAGCGGGAAAACATTGCCGTTGCGCATCATGGCGGCAAAGTACGCTTCGATTTCGGGGCGCTGGTGCGTCCAGCCGTTGCGGCCTTGCTCTAGGGCACCAGCGGTGAACAGGGTGACGGTGGCGGGGGTGGGGCGACGCAGTTCGGCCATCGCCTGGGTGACGGTTTGCCAGATCGGCACGCCGTTGATTGCAAAGGATTCGTAGGAGCACCACAGGCTGCGAGAACCAAACAGCGCCAGTCCAACGGCCAGTCCGGCGCAGGCGTCTTCGCTTAGGGGTTCGTAGACCTGCCCGTTGGGAGCCTGGTTGTATAGCTCGTCGGCGGTGGGGTGAATGATTTTTAGCGCCTGGTTGATGTTGGCAATGCCGGAGGCTTCGTTGCCGTCGGCGTTGGTGACTAGGAAGGCGCGATCGCAGCGTCCCACATGCCCAACTAGCTGCCCCATTGCGGTGGTAGACACCTTAGGATCACCGCCTACCGCATATTCGTCTAGCGGCAGCGTGCCCAAATCGGCCAACGGCAGCTCAAATTCTGTGACCACCGTTTTGGCGGCGGGCCCGCCTGCTGCCCGTTCGCAGTTGGTGCGCACCAGTTCCCACGCCGCCGGGGGCAGCGCCCGAGCCTGCAGAGCGGCCATAATCGGCGGGCTGTCTAGGGTGTCTTTGGGATAGAGATTGTGCGATTTTGCGCCGCGAGCGTGGACTCCGGCTCCTTTCAATTGCTTGATGATGAACACCGTCAGCTTGCCGCCCAGAGCCGACTGCGCCGCTTTGTCTACACCTGTTAATACGGCCTGGGTGAAGGCGAGGCGCTGCTCTAGGGAGAAGGCGGTGCTGTCTACATAGTCGCCGGGTTGGTTCTGGTCGTCGAAGGCTTTGGCATCGACTAAAATCACGTCGTCGAACCCGTTGCCTTGCCAGTAGGCCGTCATTTGCTCGTTGGTTTTGAGCGACACCATGCTGTGGTGCTCTTGGGAATAGCCATTCCAGACCAGGATGGGCAAGAAGTTGGTGACGGTGGGGTAGGCGGTGTGGAAGTGCGCCATCGAACTCATGATGTAGGGTTCGCCTAGGCCACCGTCGCCAATGGTGAAGGGAAACAGGGTATTGCGATGCAGCAGCGCGCCTGCCATGCCAAAATGTTGCCCTTGCCCCAAGGGACCCGCCGGAGCCAGCAGCCCAGGGATGATGCCGGAGAGGTGACCCAGCAGTCCGTGGCGCTCTCGGAAGCGATCGCCCAATTGTTGCACTGTGGTGATCCCCATGGCTTCGAGGGAGCGATCGAGGAACATGGCGCTGTAGAAGCCGGGGGCATGGTGGCCGACTTCGGTCACAATATTTTTGTAGCCCAACATGACCAGTGAGGCATAGGCTTCAACTTGGCTGGCAAACCCGCCCGGATGGCCTGATCCCTTGCTGCTACAGGTTTGCAGCGTCAAGTAGCGCAACGCATCGGCATAGAGCAGCGTTTGGTAAACAGCGGCAGGGTCGGTAGGAGAGGCGATCGCCTTCATCCCCTCTGAGATCGCCGGAGCCGTTCCGTAGGTTTCTAGCCCTGGCACCGTCTGGGCAAAATACTGAATCCCTGCACAAAAGCCCGGAATTTTCTGGGTTACAGCCGTCATGAACCAGATACCTCTGCTAAAAAACTACGGCAGTCCGTTGGGGTGTAACCGAACTGCACAATACCCAATCCTATCGTCAGACGGGTAGAAATTGAGATCCAGGAATTGCAATGGTTGCCATATGGTTTGACTAACGCACACAATCCGGTTGCAGAATCAGGTTTGGCAGCGGCTCCGGGCAGCGGCTTCAACCCAGCAATGCCCAAACTCGCTGTACACTAAAGGCGGCGTTGTGACTGGGTATGCCTGTGTCTCTATCGGAGTTTTTGCTACTACTGGCCTCCATCGCGGTGGGCGTGGCAGGGCAGTTTTTCCTCAAAACAGGGGCGTTAAAGCTAGGGCGGGTCGATGCCAATAATGCCACCAGCCATGTGTTGAGCATTCTCACGACACCAGAGCTGCTGTTGGGGCTAGCTTTTTATGGATTGGCGGCGATCGCCTATATCCTCGTACTCACCCGCGTTAAGCTCAGCATCGTTGGCCCAGCCGCGTCGTTGAGCTACGTCTTCTCGGTTTTGCTCGGCTACTTCATTTTCAGAGAAGCGATCACATCCCTGCGTTTTCTAGGCTTGGGCATGATTGTGGCCGGGGTAATTTTGGTAATCTGGCAAAAGTAGTCGCGATCGCTTATCAAGCAAATCAATCGGGCGGCAAGCTATAGAAACTGCTGCAACACGGCGGCAGTTTTCTCAGCAGTTTTTTCCCAGCGAAACTGACTGGCGCGCTCTAGCCCAGCGGCGCGCAGGTGCGATCGCACCGTCCCATCCTGCACTAGCAGTTGCATTGCCGCCGTAATGTCGTCCACTTGGTAGGGGTTAACCAACATCGCCGCATCGCCAGCGACTTCGGGCAAAGCCGAGAGATGAGAGGTGACGACAGGCGTGCCGCAGGCCATCGCTTCCAGTACCGGAAAGCCAAACCCCTCCCACAGGCTAGGGAAAACGAGGGCGATCGCCTGGTTCAACAGCTGCGGCAACTCGCGGTAGGGCACGTAATTTAGGCACTTCACCTGAGCGCCCACGCCCAATTCTGCGGCCTGCGCCATCAGGGCTGGCGTATAGCGCCGATCGGTCGGCCCAACTAGCCACAGTTCGTAGTGGTGGCGATCGCGCAATCCAGCAAAAGCGCTGACCAGCCGCTGCACATTTTTGGGCAGATCATGCCGT
>CASBQJ010000297.1 GCA_949127705.1 Synechococcales cyanobacterium PMM_0085 | reverse complement strand
CTGCTGCACCGCGCCGCCAGTGAAGTGTATCGGCACTATCGACTGTAGAGAGTGGTTCTGATGTGGCGCTAGCGAGATCAGTGGGAGTTGCTTGCCCAAACACCCAACTTGATCAATCAGTTACACAATACGCTTGCCAAAAACTCAATTCTCCAGTACGGTTGTTTTTCAGTACAAGCAAATACCCACAATCTAAAGCGTCACCTGGAAGCTGCAGACAACAGCCCCAGGCGACTAACCCTCAAAACTGCAACGACAGTTCGGAGGGCTAGCAGGAAGTTTATCACTCCACTAGCCACGCTGACTTTGCTATGGCCAAAAGCCACAGCATGCAACCAGCAGGGTGGCTTTGATTTTGGGTATCGCCGCAACCCAGCTCAATGAGTGGAGTGAAACCCTGCTATGACCTACAACCCAATTTCGCTATACCCCACCAATCCCGACCCGCGCATTCTGACGGTGCTGGTCATTGGCACCGCCGACAACGTCCGCGCTCACATTCTGCGGCAACACTCCCTTGGCGTGTCGGAGGCGGGTAGCTGGAGTAAGCTGATTCCAGTGCCCAACTGCCCCGGCAAAGTCATGGCTGTGCTCAACCGCCTGATGGCGTAACCCGCCTCAGTTAGAATTCAGCCTCCCGTAGGGGCGTTTCGCGAAACGCCCCTACAGGTTAGACATGAGGCGCTGAATGAAAAAGTATTAGCGCTGAATGATAGAAACTAAGTGCGCAAGCGAGAGGTAGGAGCGATACGGTCGTTTGCCCGGTTCGGTGTCGTTCGCCCGGTTTTGGATTGTGATGCGATACGCGCTCCGCGCAGGCAAGCCAATGCCCCTATCCGAACCGGATCAACGACCGTTTTCCATACGGGCTTCGGTGGGGAAGGGGGCGATCGCGTTCATCTTCACTAAGATTTGGGAAGGTCTGTTTTTTGTGTTGTTAATGAGACAAACGTCGCGATCGCCTGTTAACTACAATCTTTTTTGATAGAACAGTGATTATGGTTCATCCCCACCTCAACGAAATTTTGGCAAAACTAAGAACTGCCCTAGAGCAGGAATATGGCGATCGATTGGTTCAGCTGTTACTGTTTGGTTCTCAAGCTCGAGGCGATGCTGAACCCGAATCTGATATTGATGTCATGATCATCCTGAGCGATGCCGTTGATAGCTGCACAGAAATTAATCGCATCAGCAATTTTTTAACAGCGCTCTGCCTCGACTATGCGGTATTAATTTCTTGTGTTTTTACCTCGAAAGAACAATTCCAGGGCAAGAAGGATACATATTTCTTTCGGAATGTGCATCAGCAGGGAATTTCCGTATGACGCCCGAACAGCAAAACCTACTGCAAAAAGCCACCAGTAGCCTAGAGGCGGCCAGGGTGTTGCTAGCCAATAGCTTTCCTGAATTTGCTGCTTCTCGTGCTTACTACACCATGTTCTACGTTGCAGAAGCGTTCTTGGAGGGTGAAGGACTTTCCTTTTCAAAGCACTCTGCTGTCATATCAGCGTTTGGGCAGCAATTTGCCCGAACTGGGCGTGTTCCTGTTGAGCTTCACCGTAACTTGATCACAGCCGAACAGATTCGTCTCCAAGGAGACTATCAAAGTCAGGGTAATGTTTCTCCAACTCAAGCTCAAATTTTGATTGACCAAGCAGATGAATTTGTCACACTGGCACAGCGGCAGATTTCTTGACATCCTACTCTGCATGAAATGTTGGCGTGGGCGATACGCGCTCCGCGCGGGCAAGCCAACGCGTCCATCCGCAGTGGGTCAACAACCGTTGACCCCTACCTCGTTAATCAATGCCAGTTTCCTGCTCATGTTCCAGCGCTTCTAGGCTTTTGAGAACGCTCAAAGTTGAGTCATACGCTTCTTCGATCAGCTCATCGCGTTCACTGACGTCTGTAATCATGTCGTCTAGCATGAGGCGTAAGGAGCCAATCAGGATATTGAGACGATTACGAATTTCGTAGGAGCGCTGCGCCACCTGACGGCGGGCAGTTGAGGGGCTAGTCAGCTGACTGTGGGGGGCATTGATTGCGGTGGGCATGGCTGCATCGGCAAACTGCATCGCGCACAGGCGGGTGTAGTAGCCTCCTTGCTTCAGCAGTTGCTCATGGGTGCCTAGCTCGACGACGCGCCCTTGATCTAAGACGGCAATTTGTTCAGCCTGTTGGACTGTTGACAGACGGTGGGCAATCACCAGAGTGGTGCGATCGCGACTCAGGGTTTCCAGCGCCTGCTGCACCAGTCGTTCCGATACTGTATCTAAGGCGCTGGTGGCTTCATCCAAAATCAAAATTTCTGGGTTTTGCAATAGGGCACGGGCGATCGCCAATCGCTGCCGCTGCCCGCCAGAAAGCAGAACGCCGCGATCGCCAATCGGCGTGTTGATTCCGTGAGGCAGTTGCGTAATGAACTCATCGGCGTTGGCTAACTTGGCAGCATCCCAAATCTCCTGGTCGGTGGCATCTGCCACGCCGTAGGCAATGTTGTCACGCACCGACGCATTAAACAAAATGGTTTCCTGGCTAATGATCCCCATCGCTCGCCGCAGCGACCGCATGTCAAACGCGCGCAAGTCAATACCATCAAGCAAAATTGCCCCAGCAGTGGGGTCATAAAACCGTGGCAGCAAATCGGCTAGGGTCGATTTCCCGGCTCCCGACGCCCCCACCAGCGCCAGCGTCGTCCCGCGCGGCAGGTATAGCTCTACATCGGTCAGGACAGTCTGGGATTGCCTGCGATAGTGAAACGACACCTGGCTGAGGTGAATGCCTTGCTGTAAACCCGTGTAAGGGCGATCGCCATTTACCATAAAGGGCTTGTCTTGCCGCTGCAAAAATGCCTCAGTTAGCAGCACGCTCGACATGCCATTGGCCACCTGATTGCGGGCTGTATTGAACTGAGACAGCAGCGGCAGCAGGCGAAAAATTAGCAGCAAATAGGTCAATAGCACCGTCGAAAGGGTTTCGAGCTGAGTGGCGAGGAAGGTTCGCCCTAGCCATACGATCCCAATCAGGGCAATCACGCCTGTGATTTCGCTAACGGGGGCGATCGCCGCCGCGCTGGCCATAGAGCGAAACTCGGCCTGCTCCCGCGCCCGCACCAGATGCCGCAAGCGGGCATACTCCTGGCGCTCGGTTGCCGTTGCCCGCACCAGCCGCATCCCCGTCAATACATCCATCAAATTAATCGAATAGACTTTCGACGTTTCCGACAGCTGCTCCCCAAGCTGCCGTGCCCGCGCCATACCAAATTGGTTGAGCCAGGTGACCCCGCCCAACAGCAGCCCTGCTGCTAGGGTTAACGGCCACGACAAGGCCAGCAACAGCCCCACAAACACCGCAATGGTCAATACCGTCGTAGCCGATCGCACCGCTGTGGTCACGGCTACCACCGAACGGTTTAGCTCCACGTTGAGCCGATTCACCGTGTCTCCCAAACTGGTTTGGCTATAGAAATCTAAATCGACCTCTAACACCAGCCGCAGCCCCTCCTCCCGCAAATCGGTCACCAACACCCGCTTGAGGGCACCCGAAACCAGGGTGTTGGCATAACTTGCACCATTTTTTAACACCAGCAGCAGCACAATTGCCCCTGCCATGGCCAGCAACCGCCACTCGTCGGGGAGGCGATCAAACGGCGCGAGCAACTGCTGGATCATCGGCGGCATTCCGGCTACCGCCACGCCCTGTTCCAAAAAGCTCAACAGCACCGGCACAATCAGCGCCGTACTCACCCCGTTAAAAATAGCTCCCGCCAAGCCCAGTAGCACCGTCAGCGCCATCCACATGGGATAGCGTTGAGCAATGCGGAGCAGCAAGCGGTTAGGGGACATGGCGGGTGGGGGCACTAGTTTTTATAGATTTAATCGATCAAACTGATAGTCTGAGGCGTAAATCTGCCTACTATTGGTAGTGCAGGCTTCCAGCCTGCGCGGGCAAGATGCCCGCCCTACGGTAGCTAAACTTGCGCCGTCTTCTACTAGATCAAATTTATCGAGCAAACCGTTTGCCTATTGTCTCAAGAATCGGGGCGAGGGCGATCGCCATTGCCGTGGTGCTGTAGGACTCAACACATTTGGCACGGGCAGCCAGCCCTTTGCGGCTGGCCTCAGCGGGGTGGTCAAAAATCCATTGAATTTGAGCCGCCAGCTGATCGGGGGCATTGGCATCGACCAAATAGCCAGTATCGCCCACAATCATGGGAATATCGCCGACGCGGGTCGAAAGCACTGGTTTTGCCATGGCCATGCCGTCGGTTAGCTTCAGCGGAAACTGGGCACGGGCGATCGCCGTATCGCGCTGGGGCACCACCACCACATGGGCTGCTGCGAGCACCGCAGGCATTTCATTCACCGCAAATTTGGGTAGCTTGATGATCCATCGTCCCCATTGCTGCATCAGGCGATCGTCATAGTCGTCATAGGGATTGCCACCCACAATCACCAGGCGCAGGTCGGGCTGGTTCAATCGATCTAACGCCGCTAACAGGTCTTCTAATCCCTTGTGGGGCCGCGGCGCTCCTGGAAACATCAGGACTCGGTAGGGGGCCAGACCATAGCGCTGACGACTGGCGATCGCATCGTGAGCCTGCGGATCAAACAAATCAGTATCTTTGCCATTGGGCAAGTACACGCCCCCAAACCGCTGCTGCAAAAACGTTGTATCCACCGTTAGCGCATCAGCCCACCCCACCAAGCGCTCCATTCCCATCAAATAAAGTGGATGATCCGGGAATCGCAGCGCTCCGCCCGGTTTCAAGACATCGCGGGCAAATTGCTGAGGTGACGGCGCATAGCGCCATGACTCACCGCCGTGCCAGCTCAGTTCCCAGTCGTCCATATCTAGCAACAGAGGGCGGCGGCAACGCAATCGGTTCAGCAGAGCCAGCCCAAAGCTGGTAGGTTTAGGCTTCACCGCATAGAGCAGATCGCCGCTCAGGGTGTTTAACAGGGTGCGCGCAGCGCCGAGAAATTCGGGATAGTCGCACCCCGGTATGGCCTTGATCGCCATGCCGTCCGGCGGTACCGCATAGAGCGCCGAGCCAAACAAAAAGCCGACCACTTCAACCGTATAGCCCAATTTTTGCAACACCTGCCCCAGCAAAAATGCCCGCACGGCTCCCCCGCCTGCCAAGTCACTCACGACCAGCGACACCTTGAGCGGAGTTAGAGCGGTGGCTCCGATAGACAGATTAACGCGGTGGAGTGGTGGGGTCATGAGGGAGGGGCGATCGCCATGGCAGTTGAACCAGCGGCAGCCATCTGCGTAGCTGAAGCCAAAACTGGGAAAGAACAGCCAGCCAGCGCTTTGAACGCGGTCCCCGATAGCGTTTATAGAGTAAAAAACTGGGGATGATCTGCCGCAGCCCATACAGCAGCTTTAGCGCTAGGGGATGAGGCAGCCGCAGTTTGCCGCCCCACAGCCCCACCGGAAACTCAGCCAGCTGGCTAAATGCCTCAAAATGCAGGCGATCGCACTCCTCCAATGTGGCGTCGAGCAGGTATTGCAAGCTGGGCTGGTAGAGCGATCGCAACTGAGGATAGCGATCGCCCACTTGTTTAAAATACAGCGCATAGGAGTCCCGCATCAGCGATCGGTTGTCGGTCATATTGGCCGCATGCTTCCGGTAAAAGGCAGCCACCATCGGCACGTAGACAAACGGCACCTCCTGCACCAGCAGCGTCAATGCTAGCATTCGATCTTCACAGGCTTTCAGCGTTTGATCAAAGGGCGTTTGCACCAGCAGCGTGCGCTTGAGCAGCATCGCCTGTTGCAGCAGCGGGAAGGGAGACGAGGCTAAGCGATCAGGGCAAATCAACAGCCGCGCCATCAGGGTTTGAGCATCAAGCTGGCCTACGGTGCAGATCTGCGCCGCCGCTGGGATCGAGATCGAGTCTGGCTCTACCCGCTCCTGCTCCATCTTTTCTTCATCTACCCGCTCATCTACCCGCTCATCTGCCCGCTGATAGACCCGTTGATAGTCGGAATACAGCACAATGTCCGCAGCTCCCACCGTTGCGGCATAGCTCGCCGCCTGATGAAGCTGACGCTGAATTTTGTCAGGGGCAATCCAGTCATCGGCGTCCAAAAATTGAATCCACTCTCCTGCCGCCAAGCGCACGCCCAAATTACGAGCCGCCGCGACCCCGCCATTGGGCTGATAGTGATAGGTCAGACTGGCTTTGGGACTAGATTTGGGACTAGAATTTTCCTGCACCAGCCGCTCGGCCACCGGACGGGTGGTATCAGTAGAGCCATCGTCTACAATCAGGCACTCGATCGCAGAGTAGGTCTGGGCTAAGGCGCTCTGCACGGCCTGCTCTAGATAACGCGCTTGGTTAAAGGCTGTGATCACAACCGAAACAAGAGGTGCCATAAACGATTCAGCGTTGAGGACTCAGGCGGCGATCGCCTCAAAATTGGGTGGAGCCGATGGCCGCAACGGGCTGATCGATGACTAGGGAGGCAGAAATTCCAGCCTCCGGGAAGTTGAGGCGCAGAACAGTGTCCTCAATGGCCATCCGCAGCCAGCCCGGACAGCGACGCTGCTGGGCAAACTGAAGCGATCGCCGCCCCCAACTGCCCTCTGCTGTGGCCAGCCGCGCCGGAATTTGGCGATTCTCAATCACCCATTTCCAGATCGACCAAAGGCTAGGGTCATCGGCTGCTAATTTCCACTTTTTGAGCGAGTGGGCAAACGTCTTAGCCGTATAGGCTTCATTCCATTTGAACCGATAGAAGGCTAGGTCAGAGCGCTCAAATAGAGGGATGTGCTTAGGATTTAAAAACGTAACGTGAGAGCGGGGTTCTATCAAAATTTTGCCGCCCAGAGCCGCTACTTGAAAGCACAGATCCGTGTGGCTAGCGAGGCTGTCAAACTGATCGTCCAAGTTCACCCGGTCGAGATAGTCGCGCCGGATCAGCAAACTGTGAAACTCGACCGCATCGACTACGGCAGGCTGAAGTGCGGCTGGTTCCACAGCCTGTAGCTTGACTCCACAAAATAGCTGCTTTTGTTCAAACCAGCGCTTGCCGCGAGGGCGAGGATGAAATTTGGTCGCAATCCCCGCCACATGAATTTCAGGGTTGGGTGCGGTCGGTTGCCCTTGCAAAATGAGTGGAGCCGCGATCGCCGCTTGGTTGGCCTCGGCGCTAGCCACTAACGTCCCCAGCCAGCCGGGATGTACCACCACATCATTATCCAAAAACACCACGTAGGCAGCGGCAGCGGTGACCGCCTCGCCAGCAGGACTAGCATGCATGCATGCCAGCGCCAAATTGCGCGCCTGATTCGACCGTAGGTAGCGCTCTTGCCGCATCAGCGTCAGAAAGGGATTTTGTGCCGCCTGCGCCTGGAGATATTGAGCCACCGCTGGCGGCGAGTTTCCGTCTATATAAATTAGGTGGAACGGGTAAGCCGCATAATCCGCCAGAATGCTCGCCAAAGACGCTTGAGTCAGGCTGAAGCGATCGCGCTGGGTCACGATCAAGGTGACGGCGGGCAAAGCCATAGTGGGAACCTCTGGTGCGGGGGCATGAAACCGAGTCGGGTTCTAGAGCGGATCAAGCCCTAACAGAATCAAGCACTGACATCATTCATAGAGTAGATGCGGACGTACTCTTAGGATGTAGTCTAGCCTCAGATCACCTCAGATCAATAAAATCAGATCACTAAAACATTAGCCTTGGATCTTGATCCGGCCAGATTGCACCTGATCAAACAGTAAGCTAATTTGATGGCGCTCATCGCTGGCCAAGCGCTGGTCAGACAATAAAGCCGAGGTCAGTTGGACATGGTCAAGGCCGCTCATGGATCCGGTTTTGAGCACTCGATCGAGCAGTTTTTGAATCGAAGCATTAGTTTTTTTGGGCGCAGTCCACACCATAACAGTTGAGTCTTGAGTCGGGATATGTAGAGAATAAATGGCGGAGAATAAATAGCTGATCAGGTTTAAGCAGACTCGCTAGAGTCGTCTAAAAGTAAAGCGCCCTTTGCCTAAGATGCCCAGTTTGAGGGGCTGTTTTTAGCAAGTCTTGTAGAAAGTTGGATTGTTGCAAGTGAGGCAGGCCAAAACCCAACGGTTCAAACAAATTTTGAGCGACCCAGATTGAAATAACCGTTGGGCAGTTGTGGGGTGAAGGCTGGACAACTGGGGCTGGGTTGACG
>CASBQJ010000296.1 GCA_949127705.1 Synechococcales cyanobacterium PMM_0085 | reverse complement strand
GTATCTTTAGTCACCGAGAGATCCCCCCTTAACCCCCCTTAAAAAGGGGGGAACCTGACTCAAAGTCCCCCTTTTTAAGGGGGATTTAGGGGGATCGAGGTCGTTTTGATACCAGCAATTGAACTTTTCAAACATCCTCTTAGACTCTGCTTCGCGGTTAGGCGAAGTCTAGATGCGAAGTCTAGCTACGAAAACGGCGTCACCAGCAACGTTGATATAAAAACTGCTTAGGTAAAAATTAATGTTTTCTTTTTGAATAAACTTAGTTTCTTCAAACTTTCTCCATCTTTGGTTTCTACTCTGAAACCGTAACTAGTTTTAGTCCTTCATCGTGAGATTCAAAATGAGGGACACGATCAGCAAAGAACGCTCTGAGTGGATTGTGCCAAACAATAAGGTGAAGGGAGTTGAAAGAACCGTCCGGCGCGTTTTAGTCGTAGATGATGAACCTACTATTCGAGAAGTTGTAGCACTTTGCCTACAGCTACTGGGAGGTTGGGATGTATTGACGGCAATGTCAGGGCGAGAAGCGCTCAATTTAGCCAATGCTGAACCACCCGATGTGATCGTCCTAGATGTGATGATGCCAGAAATGGATGGATTTGCCTTCCTGCAACATCTCCGGGCTGACCCGGCAACGCAGCAAATCCCGGTGGTGTTACTCACCGCTAACACCTATCTACCCAATTTGGATCAATTTGCTCAATTGGGAGTAGTGCTAACCATTGCTAAGCCCTTTCATTCGGTTGATCTAGTTCAGCAAATTGCCCAGACGATGGACTGGTAGGGTCTTGTGGCTGAGTTGAGGCAACTAGTTCAACCTGCTTTGTGAGAAAACGTAATCAAACTCCTCTGGTTCTCCAAACTTTCTCCATGATCTTTCAATATGTTCAAGCTAGAGCAGATTGAAGGATTGATGAGGTCTCGTTTCGGTTAAATCTCTGTTTAAAGCATATTTTATTGATCTCGGTTGATTAATTTACCTACAAAGGCATTGATGATGAATACTTGCCCCTGTTGCTCTAGCTCTATGCTCCGCCACGTGCGCCATCATCAGATGTATTGGTTTTGTCGGACCTGTTGGCAAGAAATGCCACTGCTTGAGCAACCTAGCCTCAATTTAATGCCACCGGCTTTAGGGCTGCAATGGGACGCGTGTTCGTTGCCGCGATCGCTGGCGATCGCTTAAACCTCTAGCACTAGATGCCCGCAAACATTTAATTTGTGCCATAACGTGTTGACTGCAATTGATCGTTGCCCCTCACAGAGTACGAAGATGATTGATCAAATTTACCAGTGTCAAATCCCCGGTCAAGAGTTAGGAATCTGGCAACTGCAATGCCATCTCCTCATCTTTCAGCCTCATCCAGACGTGCAGGCGGTTCTAATCAATGATATGGGGTTTGAGATTGGCTGGTTTATTCCCTATCTGGTTGAACAGCTAGTAGACCAAGTTGTCCAAGAGTTTCACCTCGATCCGGCCAAATTGGTCTGGATTGAGCACTATACGCCAGGGTTTGAAGCGTCAACCAGCGCTGATTTTAGCCAGGTGACGTTTGACTGGCAGGACGGGCATCCCACTAATCCTCAGTGGCAGGCGATCGCCCCCGAGACAGCCCAAGCCTTAATCAGTCAGGAGTTACAGCTGGTGTCTGCGTAAACAGCGATCATGGAGCTGCCCATTCCAGCCCCATGATCGCTGTTTCACTTTCTTATGTAAACTATAAGAGGATTTCAATCATAAAATATTTACATAAGAAGCGTGTAATGGACTCCAACTCAGCAGACCCGGACTCTCCGGCCGTATCTAAGCTCCAGCTGCGAATTGGCAAACTGTCTTTGCCAGATCAGCGATCGCTGCACCACTGGCTAGGTGAACTGATTGCTAGCCACGCCGCCACCGCCGCGCTGGCGGCCATCACCCCACGAACCGGGCGCGAGGTGGTGGCACAGCGGCGGCTGGAGCGGGTGACCTATCAACTAGAACTAGTGCGCTGCGGCAAGCCCAACTGCCGCTGTGCCATTGTTGGTGAGCGCCCGCATGGGCCTTATTGGTATCTGTATCGCTGGAATGGGCAAAAGGTGGTGAGTGAATATGTGGGGAAGGTGTTGCCCGCTGTGGTGCGGGATGATCAGCTAGGGGGATGAGTGAGGGTTAACCCTTGCAGTCCCCCTAGCGAGCTGAAATTATCCCTGCATTCAGGTACGCCGGCTACGCCAAAGCAAAAATCTTGCTAATGTTGTTGCTAAAGGTGCTGGCAGATTGCCAAGGAACAACGGCGAGTAGATCACCTGTTTGAGAAATCTCAACCCCATCGGCACTATTGGTAAACGTTAGACCCTGAGTGCTGCCTACCTGTAGCTTGGTGGCACCGAGCTTAAAGCCTTTGATGGTGGTATGCCCGGTTCCAGAGTTCAACACAATCGTTGTGGCATTATTGCGGATCCAAACTGTGTCTAACCCTGTGCCGCTATTGATTAGGTCTGTGCCGCCATTGCCATAGATCGTGTCGTTGCCTGTGCCGCCCACAATGGTATCGGCTTGAGCGCCGCCATAGATCAGGTCATCACCAGCCCCACCGTTGAGGCTATCGGTGCCACCATTGCCGTGGAGGGTGTCATTGCCTGTGCCGCCCACAATGGTATCGGCTTGAGCGCCGCCATAGATCAGGTCATCACCAGCCCCACCGTTGAGGATATCGGCTCCCCCATTCCCATAGAGGGTGTCGTTGCCGGCCCCGCCCAAAATGCGATCGCCTTGAGCCCCGCCATAGAGCGAGTCATTCCCGGCATTGCCAAACAGAGAATCGGCACCACCATTGCTATAGAGCTTGTCATTGCCATCTAACCCTGTGAGGGTTTCGGCTGCGCCGGTGCCATAAAGCTTGTCATTACCCAGCGTTCCGGCAAACAGCCCCAATCCAGGAAAGGAGGCAAGTTCTGGGCTGTAGAACCAGCGATCGAACAGCCCGTCTAAATTCTTATTACTGACTTCTTCGGCCACCCCAATGAAATCTTCAGGCAAGACATTTTTGCCCTCAAAGCGCGCAAAATACGTCTTCAAGGTATCAAAGAAGGCGCGATCGCCAATGTCTAATCGCACGGCATGGAGACCCAAGGCTCCCCATTCATAAACGCCCGGATTAAACAGGGTTGATGGTGTGGGTTCTCCTGGCGGGGTGACGATGGCAAAACGCTCGGAGATGTAGTTGTACTGATCTTTGACCCAGGTATCTAACGCGCCGCGACCTTGACTATGTTCGACCCACAACCCTTGAGAATAGGTGGCAAAGCTTTCATTCAGCCAAATATCGCTCCAGTCTGCTAAGGCAACGCTATTGCCAAACCACTGGTGAGCTAGCTCATGGGCGACCGTCTCTTCTGTAAACTGACCTCCACCCAGCGAGTCAAGTCCAAAGATGGATAGGGTTTGGGTTTCTAGGGCAGCACCTGTTTCTGTGTTGACCACCACGACGCCATAGGTCTCAAACGGGTAGGGGCCAAAGGTGTCGCTAAAAAAAGCCATCATTTCTGGCTGCAAATCAAACGGCTCCAGTAGCTCTTCTGGCACTCCTTCCGCAAAATAGTTGCGGATTGGCACCCCGTTGACTACCCCGTCTGTTTCGACATTAAAGCCATCGTAGATATTGATGGTGCTCAGATAGCTCACCATCTCGTCACGCGCTTCAAATAGATAGGTTGTCGTAGCGCCGTTGTCGATGGTTTGCTCCAGCACCCCATTGGCGGCCACCTCATAGGGTTCAGGAACAGTGATCCGAAATGTATAGGCGGCTCGGTCGAGCGGGTGGTCGTTGACCGGGTAAAAGTTGGCCGCGCCATCTGGTTCACTCAAGACAAAATTGCCGCCATCAAATATCACCCATCCGGTTGGCACTTCGAAGGTAAAGGCAACTGAGTTGATCGGTTGAGGCGAACCGTTGTAGTCTACAACCACGGTAAACGCCTCACCGTTGGCGATCGCCTCCATGGGCGTGATCGTCAGTTCTTGTCCGTCACGGCTAAAGGTAGCTGGCTTGCCATCCACCGTAATGCCTTCAATTTCAAACCCAATAAAATCTAAATTGAAGCTGCTTAAATTTTGCGTGGCGTTGGCTGCGATCGTGGTCGTCGCATCTAGGGCGCTGGTACTAATATCAAGGACGTTCAAATCAAGGGTATATTTTTGAACGTCATACCCCCCATTGCCAAAGTCGGGATAGAAAGAATCACCGACGCCAGATGTACCCGGCTGAGGTGGGGCGATCGCTTTGGCCTCAGTAGTCGGATCGATTGTTACATCGGTTGCGTCGAACATTTTAGCGGACGAGCGAGACAGGGCGGTGCCCAAACCAAGCTGTTGGCAGAGAATACACATAGGGCAAGATTTGATAAATGTGACTTTTCAAGATAGGGCTATCTCGGTATGAATGTAGCATTTTATGCATGCCTAAACCTATCCTGTGTGAGGATTTGGGGATGCAGGTCTTCATCATTTCTTCACCCTTTCTTCACGCTTTAAAGCCAGACAAAAAGATAGGCAAATGGATGCCTTCAAGCAGGATCTCGATTCCTAA
Source organism: Synechococcales cyanobacterium PMM_0085 (assembly GCA_949127705.1). Taxonomy (GTDB): domain Bacteria; phylum Cyanobacteriota; class Cyanobacteriia; order Elainellales; family Elainellaceae; genus CASBQJ01. The sequence continues at coordinate 12,385 of CASBQJ010000296.1, read as the reverse complement.
CAGCTTCATGATTTTATGTCTGTTACTTGTCATACCCAGAGTTGTCATCACTCAGAGTTGTCAGCCTTAGAATTTCTGTGAATCAGGGTTCAAGTCTTGTGACTCAATAGTTCAGTCAGCAAGTTCAGTAACAATGTTGGATGGTTTGTCAATGTCATGTCTTTGAAATTCACGAAACCTTTTTATTTAATTCAAAAACTTGCGGCAAAAATCAAGCGGGCGATCGCCTTGTGAAACGATTACAGGCACTCTCGGTTACTCAAAATTCAAAATTCAAAATTCAAAACTTATTCTAGGTTGTCGTCTAGGTCGATGGCGATCGCATTCAGCTCTGTTTCTAGCTGTTCAATTGTGGGCAATCTGCCCTGCAATGGTTCTGGTAGGGCATCTCGGAGTTGGTAAGTGGAGATGCCGATCGGTTTTTGCAGGTCGCGCAGGGCATATTCCACAATCGTTTGATCGTGCGTTTTACATAGAATCATGCCGATGGTCGGGTTGTCATCAGGGCTGCGCAACAGGTCGTCGATCGCCGACACGTAGAAGTTCATCTTGCCCGAAAATTCGGGTTCAAATTCCAGTGTTTTGAGGTCAATTACCACAAAGCAGTGCAGCCGAAAGTGGTAGAACAGCAGGTCGAGGCGATAGTCTTTGCCACTCACCTGGAGCGGAAACTGACTGCCGACAAAGGCAAATCCGACGCCTAGTTCCAGCAGAAAGTCGCGGATGTGATCGACTAGAGCGGCCTCTAAATCTCGCTCTTGCGCTTCTTTGCCTAGGCTCAAGAAGTCAAAGTTGTACGGATCTTTGAGCACCTGCTGGGCCAAGTCTGACTGGGGGGCGGGCAGGGTTTTACTAAAATTAGTGGTGGCAACACCCTGGCGATGGTATAGGTCAACCCCAATCTGGTGGGTCAAAATACTGCGGCTCCAGCCGTTTTGGATGGTTTGCTCAATATACCAGCGGCGGGCTTGCGGGTCTTTGACTTTGTCCAGCAAGGTGCAGTTGTGGAACCACGGGATTTGTCCAGCAGCCTGCTGGACAAATTGCTCGTCGGGGTAGGCAGCGGCAAAGGCGCGCATGTACAGCAGATTGGTGCGCGAAAAGCCTTTCATCTCAGGGAAAGATTTTTGCAGATCTTTGGCGAGGCGATCGATTACTTTTGCCCCCCAGCCCTGCTGCTGCTGTCGGCTCAAAATATCGCACCCCAGTTGCCAGTACAGCAGCACCAGTTCCCGGTTGACGGCCAAGGCAGCGCGCACTTGGGCACTGCTAATCCGCTCCTTGAGGGTTTGTAGGAAGGTGTCGTATCCGTGGAGGGTAGGGCTACTCATGCTGCTCCAGTCATATTCTGGAAGGGCGATACGCGCTCTGCGTAGGCGAACCAACGCCCCCATCGTAGCGTGGTGTGACCGGCAATCGACTGCGACGACGGTTATGGGTTGACATCTGGGCTAGCGTTAAGCGGCAGGCGCAGCGTAAAGATCGTCCACCCTGATTCGCTTGTGACCTCAATTGTGCCCATCAGATGCTCGACCAGCCGCTTCACGAGTGCTAGCCCCAGTCCGGTGCCGCCATATTTCCATTGGTCATTTTGGGGAATGCGATAGAACGGTTCAAATATATGAGCCTGTTCATTCAGGGGAATATCATCGCCAGTGTTGCTAATTTGGAGTTGAATCCACTCTGAGTTAACCGCTTGAATAGCGGACGGTTGAGATACCGTTAGGCGTTGAGCGGTCACTTTGATCTGACCGCCGGGTGGCGTATAGCTACAGGCACGACTGACCAATTCGGAGATAATGCGGGTCAGGACGGATAAATCAGAAACAAGGGCAGGAATATTGGAAAAGACGGTGATTTGTAGGCTTTGTAGCTGTGCTTGAATTTGAGCTTGAAACACTTCAATGAGGTGAGGCAGCCAGTATTCTAGTTGAATGGGCATCAACTCTAACGGAAACTCATCGGCATCAATTGAGCGGATATCGAGTAAATCGTTGACTGTGTTTAGCCCTTGGTCACATTGATCGCGCAAAATTGTGAGGTAGCGATCGAGTGCCTGAGCCGTTGTCTGGTCTTGCAAGCTAGATAGGTCTTGCCGAGCTAAGACGGTTTCTAAGAGTCGAATTGCTAGCTTAATGTTAGATAAAGGGGTGCGAAGTTCATGGGAGGTCATGGCTAAAAAGTTTTCTTTGAGCTGCTGCATCTGCTGCATTTCTGCCCGTTGAATGTCTAGTTGTCGGGTGTGTTCAAAGGCAAGGAACTGTTCGCGATGGTAGCGGCTTAGGGCAGTTTGAATTGCCACATAAAGCTCTGGAGCCGTAACAGGTTTGAGCAGGTAGCCAAATGAAACAGTCAGGGCTGCTCGATCGAGCGTACGTTTGTCGGCCTGCTCGCTCAAATAAATCACAGGAATGTGCAGCTGGTTCCAGATTTGCTCTGCTGCTTGAATTCCGTCGATCTCACCTGGTAGTTCAATGTCCATCAATACCAAGTTTGGCCGACGCGCTGCGGCTGTTTCGATGGCGGCGATCGCAGAATCAACGACATCAAGGACGATATATCCTAATGATTCTAAGGTTTCTTGTAAGGCGATCGCCAAACTGGGTTCATCTTCAACAATCAGAAGTTGGATTTCGGTTGAAGTGTCTACATTGGGCGCGGGATTTAACATAAGAAATGAAAATATTTTTTGATTAACTTGATCTCGAAATAGCTTAATCAATTCGCTTCCTTAATAGCCGCTAATCTTGCAGCCTGTTCTAATACATGTAAGGTTAATTAGTTCGTGTCTGTATCTATCTTGCATGATTAAAATGACTGACGAATCCGTCAGTTGGCTTAATCTTTCTCATTAGCTATGGCTGATTGCATTGATCATCACCTCATCTATATTCCTGAGTTGCCTGAAGAAGTGTAAGTCTTGAGAATTCGCGGTTCATCTTATCTTTTTGTTATTGTTTTTTAGTCTTTGTATAGTGCTATTACTTAGTGCTTTGTCCGGCTTTTATCCTATTTTTGAAGCTACTGTAAACCTTTCGTATCGGTAGCTACATCTGTATTTCGCGCGCGCGATATAGTGCTTAAGTCTGGAGTATTTCAATCAGTACTTACACAGCTTTCTAATCCAAATTATTATGTCAACCACAGACTCTCAGCCAAGAAACTCTCAGCCCAAAAACAAAAAAAAGCGCAGTAACCCGGTCTTTTCGATTGTGTTTGCTGTAATTTGGGGTGTAATTACGGGTGTGCTTTGGGCCTATGCGAACCCAATTCAACTGGTGCCAGGGATCATTCAGTGGCGAATTTTCGCATTTTTGCCTCCGGTGATCGGCATTTTATTTGGTCCAATTTCTGGTTTTATCTCGGGATATTTGGGTTCAGTGGTTTGGGGATTGCTAGCAGGAACGTTTATTCCTGCCCATACGCTGCTAGTGGATGGCATTATGGTGGGGCTAACGGGGCTGATTCCGGCTCTATTCGTTGGCAATAAGTACACGCTAGAGGAATTGGCAACCCGCAAAAAAGCGCTAATTGATGCCGTGCTTTATTCGGGTATGATTACGGTGATCATGGTGCTAGCCGTTTGCGCTAGCTTAGCGGTGCTGAAAATTTTCCCTTTTTGGTGGGCAGTGCTCTGGATTGGCCTCTCCGATATTGTGCCAATTTTGATTGGAACGCCGATTGTGATGCGCTATGGCGCTAAAGTATTGCAATCAGCAACATGGTTACCAGAACAGAGAATTTAGGGCGATCGCCGCTCTATAGCTCGATGGTTGCTTGGTCTTTTTGTAGCGGAATTTCCAGATGGCTCTGATTGCCGCCCACCAGCTCACCTATACCTATCCAAAATCTAGTCGGCCAGCCTTCCAACACCTCAGCTTTGAGATTGGGGCTGGCCAGTTTACGGCTCTTTTGGGAGGCAGCGGTTCGGGTAAGTCTACGCTGATGCTGGCGCTGGCGGGGATTGTGCCCGAGTTTTACGGGGGTAATTGGTCGGGCAGTTTGCGGATTGGGGAGGTGTGGGTGGAGGACGAGGAGACTCGCTCTGCTGAGGTGGTGCAGCAGGTGGCGATCGCCCTACAAATTCCCGATACGCAGCTGATTGGCTTTCGGGTCGAAGAAACGATCGCCTTTGGCCTAGAAAACCAGGGGTTACCGCCCGCCCAGATCCGCCAGCGGATCACGCAGGTTTTGGCCGAGCTAAATATTACTCATCTGCGCGATCGCCTCACCGACCAGCTATCGGGCGGGCAAAAGCAGGTCTGTGTGTTGGCGGCAATCTTAGCGTTAGATACGCCGATTATTGTCTTAGATGAACCGACTGCGGCGCTTGACCCGGCGGGCAAGCAGCTGGTGGGGCAGGTGGTAGAACGGCTGAAAGCGCTGGGTAAAACGCTGATTGTTAGCGATCCGAACCTAGAGTGGTTTCAGCATTTGGTCGATCAAACGCTGGTGCTCAGCCCCGATGGCCACTTGTTATATAGCGGCGAGCTGCGAGCATTTCTCTCAAATCGCGCTCTGTTAGAGCAGTCTCGCATTCCGCGTCCGGCCTTAACTGATTTGTCGTTGGCGCTGCAACAGTCTGGCTATGACCTGCCCGTTTGGGTCGAATTTGCTGAGGCCGATCGTTGGATATCCCATCAATTGGGGGCAGACAGGCTGAGAGTTGGTACCGCTACAGGTCGTAACGCCCGCGCGGGTCTGTTAGCTGAACGGATCGATCACCGTGATCAGCCCCCGGTTCGCGGCTTTCCTGCTCCCATTGAATTGGCTCCATCCGTGCCTCTATCAGCGCCCGTAGTGGACTGCGTCGATCTCACCTTTACCTATGCTGATGCTCCGACTCCAGCCCTTTGCGCCGTCAGTTTTAGCGCCGACGCGGGTCAACTGCTAGGGATTATTGGCCAAAATGGCTCGGGCAAATCTACGGCTGTGCGCCACTTAAACGGGTTGCTGCGTCCGCAAACCGGGGTGGTCATGGTCAGCGGTCAGCAGGTGGCGCGGCAGACGGTAGCGCAGATGGCGCGCCGAGTCGGGATGGCGTTTCAAAACCCTGACTTGATGCTGTTTAACGAAACCGTTGAGCAGGAAGCCCTATTTTCGGTGTCGCTGGCGCATGACGCCCGCTGGCAGCAGCAGCGTCGGCTGGAGGTAGACGCGCTGCTAGAGCAGTTTGGGCTAGCCGACTATCGGACGCGATCGCCTCTTGCCCTGTCGGTGGGTCAAAAGCAGCTGTTGTCGATTCTCTGTGCCCTGTCGTTAGATCCCGAGGTGCTGGTCTTAGACGAACCGACGTTTGGCATGGATCAGCGAGGGCGTGAGCAATTGGGGCAAATCCTGCGGCAGCTCAAGCAACAGCACAAAACCATTCTCTGCATCTCGCACGACCTGCCGCTGCTAGCAGACTATGCCGATCAGCTGCTGGTGTTTCAGGGCGGGCAAGTGGCCGCCCGTGGGTCAACGCGATCGCTGCTAGCCAACTCCGAGCTGTTCACTCAACTCCACATCCCGCTGCCGTCTTACATTCAACTCGGCATAGACTGGTTCCAGCAAGCCTGCCTCACGCCTGCTGAACTGGCGCACTGCTTAGTCGCTGCTCTGCCTGCGGTTCATTAATAGCTAATGGATAGACTATGACTCGACTGCTCAGCTACATTCCGCGCCAGTCTGCCGTTCATGCGCTGGATCCCAGAACGAAATTTCTCTGGGTGGGGTTATGCAGTGTGCTGGCCTGGTATTTACGCAGTCCTTTGCCGTTGCTGGTGCTGCTGATTTGTCTGGTGCTGTACTGGGTGATGGGGCAGGTGGCGGCTCAGGGGCAGCGGTTTGCGATCGCCATTTTGCCCTTATTAGTGGCGTCATTTGTCATGTGGAATTTAATTGGCAATCAGGGTGGTCGGCTGCTGCTAGCCCTAGGGCCGTTGCAGTTAACCGATGCTAACCTGTCGCTGGCGGCGGCGGCGGCGCTGCGGATTTTGGTGATGTCGGGTTCGTTCTATTCGCTGCTGGCCACCACAGATTTTGGCTCAATTTTGGCGGGGCTGAGTGCGCTGCGGTTGCCCTACAATATTGCCTTTGGCGTGGGTCTATCGCTCCAGCTGATTCCAATTATTATTCAAGAGTTCACGGCCATTACCGACGCTCAGCGATCGCGGGGGCAAGAGCTAGACCGGGGTGGGCTAGTCACGCGGATCAAAAACTACCTGGCGATCGCCGTTCCCTTACTGTTGCGATCGCTAAAACTTGGCCAAAACCTGTCGTTTGCCCTGATTACCTATCGATTTGGCACGAGTGTGCGTCGCACTAGCCTTTACACTCTGAAGTTTAAACTGGCCGACTACAGCTTTATGGTCATGTGTCTGACCATGAGCCTAGCGTTGGTCTATTGGCAAACTCGTTTAGCACCATGAGCAGAACCCACTATCTAGCGCGAGTCATGTCCTCGGGCGATTTGGCGACTAGGCCGCTGCCGCCGTATCGAGACACCTATCCCGTCTTGCTGTGTGATGGCAGTGGGTTGGAGTTGCCGCTCCAGCCATTCCCCGACAATCGGATGGCGATCGCGCTCTTGATGTCAAACCAAACGCCCTTTGCCGTCGAAGCACACCTGGTGCCGCTGCTGGTAGAGCTGGCTCGCACATTTGCCCCCGAGGCGATCGTCGGCATTCCCACCTTGGGGTTAGACTATGCCCGTTTGGTGGCGCAGCAGTTAGGCTTTGCCGACTATGTAGCGCTGGGCAATTCGCGCAAATTTTGGTATGGCGATCGCCTCGCCGTTCCCGTTGTGTCGGTGACCAGCCCCAACGCAAACAAATCGCTCTACCTCGATCCGGCACTGGTCGAGCGGATTGCCGGCAAGCGGACGCTGATTGTCGATGATGTGATTAATACCGGAAGCACCGCGATCGCCGCTATTCAGCTTTTGACCCTAGCTGGAGCCAATGGGGTCGGTTTAGTGGTAGCGCTAACCGAAGGCTATGCTTGGAAAACTGCTCTCGATCAACAGGTGCCGGGCTGGTCAGAGCACATTAAAGGCGTGGGGCATATTCCCCTGTTTCAGCCCGCTGATCAAGCTGGCGATCGCCTATGGGTTCCAGTCCCAGACACGGATTGACTGACAAAACTCCGATCTCCCACGGCTGGGCAGAAGCCGTGGGGTAAAAGATTTGTCAGTTAACCAAGGGAATTGATTTTACTGCTGAACCTGCACCCATTCATATAGCTCTAAACTTTCTGGAGCGCAGCTATGGCACTTGCCGCATTGTTTCCCTTCTAGTTTACGCACTCGCCCTTTGCGCACTAGGGGAGTCAGCATGCCTCGCAGGGCATCGGCGTCGATGTAAAAGTGCTGCGCTAGTTCTTCTAGAGAGGCTTTGGGATGGCTGCGGAGATAGTGCTGGAGGTCTTGTAAAATCATGGCGGCTAAAGGGTTCTCAGGATTAATACCAATTTAGATAGAGGACGCGGCGGACATGGCCGTGCCACGCCGTGGGTAGGGACATGGCACGGCCATGTCCATGTGTGAGGACATGGCAGTGCCATGTCCCTACCCGACAATTTGTTGGTCGTCTGGATCAACTCGCCAGATCTCTTGATTCGATCCGCGCTTGGGGCTGAATCTGATGGCGATCGCTAAATCGTTTGAGTCCGACCAGCGTCCCTAGCATCACTAGAGATAAACCCACTAACCAGACGATAGTGCTAGCGGGGTGTTGCTTCAGTGTCATCACCTGGTAATAGAACACGGCCACCCAATAGGCTAGCCCTGTCGTCCAGCATCCAACAAAAACCGTCCAGCCTAGATTAGTTTCTCGGTAGACTGCCGCCGTGGCCGACACACACGGAAAATAGAGCAGCACAAACAGTAAGTAGGCGATCGCCGCTGTGGTGCTGCCAAAGCGGGTGGCCATTTGCCCAAAGGTGGTGTAGTTGACCGACTGGGTTGCTGCCGCTGCCTGCTGATCGGCCATATTGTTCAAAATGCCAACGCCTAGCGGGTCGAGCGCCTGGTTGGCCAAATCTGCCAAGTTGGCCGGAATGCTGGCAAACGCCTCACCCATGCCACCCCAAAAGTTGAAGCTAATGGGGGCTTGATTAACCGTCCCAGCGGCCTGGTTTGCCAGCGTTGTGTAAAGCGTGTCCATTGTCCCTACCATGACTTCTTTGGCAAAGACGCCTGTAAATAAACCAACGGTAGCGGGCCAGTTGTCTGCCTCAATCCCCATTGGGGTAAAAATTGGGGTCACGGCGCGGCTAAAGGCACTCAAAATCGAGTCTTGACTATCTTGCTTGCCAAACGAACCATCCACGCCCACCGAATTGATCAAGCCCAAGACCAACACCATCACCACAATCATCCGGCCTGCTTTGGTAATAAATGCTTTTAACCGATCCCAGGCGCGGATCAAGACGCCTCGGACGGTCGGCAGATGATAGGGCGGCAGCTCCATCACAAACGGGGCGGCATCCCCTTGAAACAGCGTCTTTTTCATCACTAGCCCAGTAAAGACCGCCGCTGCAATGCCCAAAACATAGAGCAAAAAGACAATATTTTGGCCATTAGTCGGAAAAAAAGCGGCACAGAACAGAGCATAGACAGGCAACCTTGCCCCGCATGACATAAATGGATTCATCAGAATCGTCATCAGGCGATCGCGCCGATTTTCCAATGTTCGCGTTGCCATAATGCCGGGAATGTTGCAGCCAAAGCCCACCATCATCGGCACAAACGATTTACCGGGCAGTCCCACAACCCGCATCAGCCGATCCATCACAAAGGCCGCGCGCGCCAGATAGCCCGAGTCCTCCAAAATAGATAGAAAAATGAACAGAAAGCCAATCTGTGGAATAAAGGTTGACGTGGTTTGAATTCCACCTCCGACCCCGTTGGCTAATAGTCCAATCAGCCAGCCCGGTGCCTGAACCTGCCTCAAAAGATCAGCGGTGCCGCCCACAAAAATGGTGCCAAAGCCAATGTCAAAGAAGTCAATGAAGGCACCGCCCACATTAATCGATACCAAAAACATCAGATACATCACGACCAAAAAGATCGGAATCCCTAACCAGCGGTTAAGCACCACGCCATCAATCCGATCGGAGACGGTTTGGGTGACGATATTGGTGCGCTCGACCACGCCCTGAATCAGGTGGCGAATCCAGGTGTAGCGACTGTCGGCAATCAACAAATCGGTGTCTTCACCCAGGGTTTGATGAATCCGGTGGCGATGCTCTGAAATTTGCCGCAGTAGGTCTGACCCTAAATTGGGAGTATTGCGATCGTCATACTGCAACAGATTCAGCGCCAACCAACGCCTGTGAGCTGGGTTGACAGTGGCCTGAGCGCTGAGGCTGGGTATCAAGTCTGCCAGCGCCTCTTCAATTACAGGCGGATAGGCAACATAGGTGCTAGGAGCTATTGGCTGCGCCAGTGCCTGCTTAACGGCATCCCGCAACTGCGAAACGCCTTTCCTCGTATGCGCACTGAGTGGAACCACCGGGCAGCCCAACCGTTGGGATAGCAAGGCCGGATCAAGCCGAATTTCTCGCTTCTGCGCCAGATCCATCATGTTGAGGGCAATCAGCATCGGCACGCCCATTTCGAGAATCTGGGTGGTGAGATAGAGATTGCGCTCTAGGTTGGAGGCATCCACAATGTTGATAATCACGTCGGCTTCCCCCGACAGCAGATAGTCGCGGGCGACCAATTCGTCTAACCCGGTGGTCGTATCTTCCGCATCGACTGAATACACACCGGGTAAATCTACCACCGTAATCGACTGGTTTTGGTCGCCATAGCTCCCGGTTTTGCGCTCAACGGTGACACCGGGCCAGTTGCCCACCCGCTGATTGGCACCCGTGAGTGCATTGAACAATGTAGTTTTACCGCAATTGGGATTGCCGACTAATCCGATTGTGGGTTGGGTCATAGTTGAAACTCTAAATCCTTTATTAGCAATCCTTTACTAGCAATCCTCTATTAGCAATGCTTGATTGGCTCAACGATCAACGCATCGGCTTCATTTTTGCGTAGACTCAAGCGAAACCCGCGCACTTCAATTTCTGTGGGATCGCCGAGCGGTGCGTGGCGTTTGACCGTCAGTGCGGTGCCTGGAGTTAACCCCATGGCCAGCAGTTTGCGCTTATAGTCGCGGGCGGTAGGTTCATAGCCCACCACTGTCCAGGTCGAGCCAATCGGCACATTTCGCAGTTTCAAGGTAGGGGCAATGGCGGCGGCTGGCCCCGGCGCTATTTTGGCTGGCGGCTGGCTGGAGCGCGATCGCCCTTCTTCCAGGGGCGCTACCGCATCCACCACCTGAATGTGCTGAGCCATTTCGGCTCCTAAGCCCAGCCGTTGGTCTTGCAATGCCACAATGACCGACCCGTTTGGGGTGCAGCTCACCACCTGCACCACCACACCGGGCATCAATCCCATTGCCATCAGGCGAGCATTGGCATCGCCATTTAAAGCCACAATCCGAACGCGATCGCCTACTGTTACGGTCGCTAACGTTGCGATCGCCCGTGCAGGGACAGCCCCATCGACTAGCTCCATTCCAGTGATTCCCGACCCAGTGATTCCCGACCCAGTGATTCCGAATCCAGCATTCTCGCTCATATCATCGTGACCATACTCATCTTGACCATAATTCGGGGACTCGCCCAGGTAGACGAATGAGTGCCAGGTGTTTTGCCTGCGGTTGGATACATCGCGATCAATCAACTTATCTCCACCCTTCATTCTTCCTCACTTGAGACTTATTTTCAATAAGTACCATTTAAAACTCCACATTTAAAGCAAACTTCACGAACTCTTAAGCGGAACCGCTGCTTTGGCTCTGACCCTATGCGAAGTTTACCCAAAGATTGATCACCATAGCCTTCCATGCGTCAACCTGGTCTGTTACCGGACTCAGCTCTGTAGGGATAGAGGCTTCACAGCAGCCAAAATTGGGCTATATTGTCTAGGTTTCTATATAATCTTTCTCAACTATCTTGGCCTTGAGCGATCGCATCGTAGAACTCGATACATCGCGTTTCTACTGATTTTTGTCACTACTTTTTCTAAAATTCTCTGAGACAATGCGAGAAATACGCGCAGCAAATTACAGACGAGTGCAACTCAGATGATTGCACCCGATATTTCAATTCGTTACAGGCTGAATGGGTGAGAATAGCGGCGTTGCTGAATGCAGGTATGATGCTCTGACAGGTGTCATCGCGGTAGGGGCGTTTCGCGAAACGCCCCTACAAAATTCATGCATCCGATCAGCAACGCTAGAATCGCTTTGCGGCTGTACCTGTTGCCCTCTACGGTACCGCATTGCTGTTGGCGGCAGTAGGTTATTACATCTTGGCTCAGGTTTTGATGGCGTATCACGGTCAAAATTCTACGTTGGCGATCGCCATTGGTTGGGATCGCAAAGGAAAATATCTGTCTTTATCTATGCCGTGGCAATTTTGCTGGCCTTTGTCAATTCTGGGCTTGCCTGTGCATCGTATGCACGGGTGGCACTGATGTGGCTCATTCCCGATCGCCGGATTGAGAACACACTAACGTTGGAGGCAGGTAGGGAATACTTTAACTGTCTCGTTGGATTTTTTTGAAAAGTGCACAGCGCGCACTTTTCAAAAAAATCTAACGATATCTGTCATGGCGTTGAGGGCTGAGTTTGTCGCAGCTAATCAGACGCGATCGCCTTTGATTAACCGAATTAACCTTGCTCTCTACGCCCTCGACCTATGGTGGAACGCCTGCGAGTACTGGTTTTAACAGCGCCAGACCCTTCCCCTCTGGAGGTTTGTTTCGTGGCTGTACCCGTAGCAGTTGCTGCCTTTCTGCCGCGTTTGGGCGGTTCTGAATCGACTGGAACATCCAGCGCAATTGTCGCTGGTTTTGCGGTCGCCTTGGCTGCGGTTTTGGTGCTAGTGGCTGTCTTTCTGCCGCGCTTCGGGGATTCTGATGCAGTGGGTTCCTCAGGTTCATCCAGTTCAGAGGTGGCATCTACCACATCTGAACTAGCTTCAGCCTTGGCCTTGCGGGGTTGCTTAGCGCGCTTGGGGGCATCGCTAGGCTTGACCTGAGCTAGATAGCTTTTCAATGTGGATGAGCTAATCTGTAACCCTTGCCCTTTAAGGACTTCCGAGATCTCTGCATGGCTATAGCCACGGTTCAAGGCAGCGGTGATCTTCTCATACATCTCAGCGATCGCTTCTTTCAGCGACAGTTCATCTTTGGGCTTAGGTGGTAATTCCTGAAGCATTCCAGATACCTTCTCTAGCTGATCTTTAGAGACAGGTTTTGGGCTTTGTCGTGTGATCATGTGTGTTGATGTTATTAAACTCATCTTATATATAGTATGCGCCCTCGATCAATTCGGAACGTTAT
>CASBQJ010000295.1 GCA_949127705.1 Synechococcales cyanobacterium PMM_0085 | reverse complement strand
CACTGGGTTGTAAGTCATCCTCTCGTAGGGGCGTTTCGCGAAACGCCCTTACACCAGCGGCAAACGACCGAAAACCGGGGTTATAAACAGCCTGAAACGCAGTCAGTTTCGACTTGTGTATACGCTAAACCGTGAGGCTTTCTGGCGTTGGGTTCTGCCCCGTCGTTGCCCCAGCCGCAGTCTGAGCGTCATCCATCACGGGCAACATAATCTCTACCGTGGTGCCCTGATCTAGCCCATCGCTGTGCAGCACAATTGTTCCACCCATCCGTTCAACCAAGTTGCGCGAAATCGCTAGACCCAAACCCGTGCCTTCAAATTTACGCGTAGTCGAGCCATCGGCCATGACAAACGGGCGAAATAGCTTGGTTTGCTGATCGGGTTCAATCCCAATCCCGGTATCTTTGAACGCCACGATCACCCAGATGCGCGGCTGGGGTGGTGTTCCCATCTGTTGCAGCGGATTGTCTGGGTTGCAGCTGTCTGCGGCGATGACAGGGGCAGCCTCCACCGCGATCTCAGTCCGGCAGCCAACCCGGACGGTTACGGTTAACCCACCTTGATCGGTAAATTTGACCGCATTAGACACAACATTCAACAAAACCTGCTTTAACCGAGCGGGATCTGCCCGCACCCAAATAGGATGTAGCAGCTCGGGGATGGTTAAATGCAGCTGCTTACGCTGAATTTCAACGTCTTGAAACTCAATCACATCATGTAGAATTTGGCGCAAATCTACTACTTCTAAAAACAGTCGCAGTTTGCCTTCTTCAATCCCCCGAATGTCTAGCAAGTCATTAATAATTTTGAGCAGATGCATCGCCGCTTTGTCGGCCTGATTCAGTAAATCCAGCTCCTCCTCCCGCGTATCGCAATAGCCGTCGTGCACCAGACGGACGCAGCCAATAATCGCATTAAGCGGGGTTCTCAGTTCATGTGAGGTGGTGGCCAGAAACTCATTTTTCAGCTGGTTAGCGGTATTGGCTTCTTGCCATGCGGTCTCTAGCTCATTCGCCCGCTCCTCCAGCCGATTGATCATTAAGTCCAAAACATCCGCGAGTTGGTTGAGTTCACGCACCTGAAAATCGCGGGGGGCTTTTTCGAGCGGGTCGCGCTTGTGAATGTCACGGGCGTATTTACCCAATTTTTCGATGGGCAAGGAAATATCTCTGGCGATGTAGAGCATGGCCAACAGATGCGCCGATAGTAACCCAGTCGTTAACAGAAACAAAATCTGGGTGATGGATTCTAGTCCTTGCAGGGCGTACGCTAACGGGGTAACGGCCAGCACCGTCCAGATTCGAGTTTCGGTGGCCGTAATGGGGATGGAGACTGGACTGAACCCCGCCAGCCATTCCGTGTCATCACCAGAAAAGTTGAACAGGTGACGCACATTGCTCTCGCCGCGCAGGGAATTTTCCAACATATCTTCGAGGCGGGCACTATCGCCTTCTTGAGAGATATTGCGACCAATTCGATCGGCAAACGGATGCGCAAGAATGGTGCCAGCTTGATCGATGACTACGGTGTAACCCAGTAATGACCAAGGCTTAGCGATTTCCAACTGGTTCAAAACCGATTGGACACTGAGGCTGTAGCGCAGTGTGCCCTGTTGGGTGTAAACCGGGGTGCTAATCACTAAATCGAGCTGGCTCTGGAGGTCTTGCTGGATCGCCCGTTGCTGTGGCTCGGTGCTCAGAAAAAACTGGTTGAGCCGATTTGCAGTGTTAGGGTTTTGTTGTTTTGCCCAGTTGGAGTGAGCGGTGGAGGCGATCGCCGCTTGTCCGCATGTACTGACAGTAACCTGGTTAGTCCTGAGATCGGTCAGTTGCAGACAGCGCACCTGCGGCAACTGCGCCGCGAGCTGCTTGAGAAAAACCAGTGATTTCTCAGGAGAACCCGTTTGCAAGGCATCCGTTTGGCTAGCGATCGCCAGATTGGTCTGCAACGCCTGGGTAGAATCACGAATTGTGTCTGCCTTACGCGCCGAACTTTCAGCTAAATTTTGACGCGCCGTTTCCAGCAAGCTGGTACGCGCCTTGCGGAAGGTGACTGCTACCCCCAGCAGTAAGATTGGAATGCTCAGCAGTAAGATTCGCGTGAGCAACAGCCGACGAAAGGAGGGTTGACCAGGCATAGCAAGTCCTGACCTAAGTTGCATATCCCACATTAAAACATTAATGTTCGATTGCCTCTTGATGCCGCACACATGCGCTAATCCAACTAAAACTTCAAGAAATCTTCATAATCTTGCTTGAAATCCTTACATTAAACCTGCAAAAAATCTGGATTTTATTCGCTTTATGCTGCTATTTTGCATACAACCTGCTGTCTCGAATGAACACCAACCCATCAGATCGCCTCGATCGCCTCGAAGCTCTGGCAGACACTATCTTACTAGCCATCCAACCGTAACAAGGACAGGCAATCGTCTTACGGAAACCGGTTCAAGAGAACGACGTTCAAATTAGGGACGTAAGAGGATGTTTTGAAAGTAGCGAATAATACCAGTAGATAGGAAAGCTTCCTGTGATAAAGATTTTATGTTTTAAGCTAACCCGAAAAAGGTGAGTTAATTTTCTCATGATATTATTCCTTCAAGAGTTTGATTGAACGAATTGGGCTAAGGCTCAATCCTTGGTTGTCCACATCTAGTAGCTGCGCCTTATAAGTAGGGTGTATCAAAGCAAGCGCAACCTGTCAATTGCTTGACTGGCATGGTTTGTCACGCTGACCCTCATCTGTTTATAAATCCATAAGACTCGCTTTTTATCTTGAAGGTTCGTTTCTGCTAGCAGCGGACTGACCTTTGCTGCGGTAATTTTCCGCTTGCTTCATTAACACCGGATTCAACTGTTAAATTTTGTTCATCATTATTCTACGAGCCTGAGCAATGCCCACAACCTATGACTACGTTTCCCCCGGCGTGATCAATGTCAAAGATGCAGCTGGCAATACCACCCAGATGCGGTTTACCAGCACGGGTCAGGTTCAGAGTATTACCGATGCCCTGAATCGAGTCACCCAGTTTACCTACGACACCAATGACTACCTGAAGCAGATCACGGCTCCAGGCAGTACGGTCTACAAGTTTAGTTACGATGCCCAGGGACGACTCCTGAGCCAAACCGATGCCCTCAATCAAACCGTGAGCTTTACCTACAGTGGCAGTTCGAGTGCGCCGCTGATAGTGACGGATCAGAAGGGCAACAAAATGACCTATGGCTATGATGCCAGTGGAAATTTGACGGGGATTACCTACGCCAATGCCCAGGCAGAAACCTTTACCTATGATGCGTCGGGACGGCTGACAAAGGCGACAGAGCGCAGCGGGGATACGTTTACCTATAGTTACGATAGTGCAGGCAGGCTGACGAGGAAGACGCTTAAAGATACCACCTACGAAGCCTATACCTGCGACACGAAAGGGAATCTGGCCTTGGTGCGGGATGTGCGGGGTGGCACAACCACCATGGTCTACGACACTCAGGATCGACTGACAAAGATTACCTATCCGGGTGGGCGCTTTTTACAATATGCCTACGATATTCAGGGTCGGCGCACCCAGATAATGGATCAGAGTGGGTTTACGACCAACTATAGTTACAATGCGGCGGGACAGTTGGCAGGACTGACCAATGGTGCGGGAGCTAGCATCATT
>CASBQJ010000294.1 GCA_949127705.1 Synechococcales cyanobacterium PMM_0085 | reverse complement strand
GTGTTTGGCAATACGGCGGTGTTTGCGGGGCTGGAACAGGCGCGTCGTCACATGGGGCAGTTTCGGATTGTGACGCTGGGGGGTGAGCTGCTGGAAACCAGCGGAGCCATGACCGGGGGCAGCATTTCCCAGCGGCAGGGGACTCTGCGGTTTGGTACGGTGCAGGCTAGCGAGTCGGCGGAGGCGGAGACCTTGCGCGATCGCCTCCAAACAATCGACACAATTTTGCAGCGGTGTGAGGGGGCGATCGCCACCGCCACCAGTGCCGTCAAAGCCCAGTCTCAAGAGCTAGTCAATGCCCGCCAGCAGCAGCGCGAACTGCATCTACAAACCGAGCAGTTGCAAAACCAGCTGGCCGTCCTCGTGACCCAAGAAGCGCAAATCCGCACGCAGCTATCGCAAAACACCCAGGAGCTAGCCACCGCCCAAACCCGCCTGCAGACCCTAGAGCGCGATTTGCCCCGCCAAGAAGCCGAGCTAGCCCAGCAGCGGCAGGCACTGGCCGACCTAGAAGCATCCCAAACCCACAGCGAATGGCAGCAGATTCAAGCCGCTATTCGCCAGCAAGAGGCCGATTTGGGCGATCGCCAGCTGGCACTGCGCACCGCCGAACGGCGGCTGCAAGAGCTAGACATTCAGCGGCAGCGCAGTCAAGAAAAAATTACTCAACTGCGGCAGCGACTCCAAGAAGGGCGCACCCAGCAGGCCACTCAGGGGCAGCAGCGGATGGCTCTGAGTGCCCAGCAAGCCAGCCTCAATCAGCAAATTGCCCAAGTGCAGGTCGCTCTAGCGGGGCTAGAGCAAACCCTGGCCGCCGAGAAACAGGAACGCGATCGCACCGAACGACTATTGCGCGATCGCCAAACTGCCCACCAGCAGCTAGAGTGGCAGCGCCAAAAGCTGCAAGAAACCCAGCAGACCCGCCGCCAAGAACTCGCCACCCTCCAGGCTCAGCTAGAGCAGCAGCGCGCCGAACTGCCCGATCCCCTGCCCGAAATCCCCGACGGCATGACCGACCTGGTCGCCTTGCAGCATGAATTGCGATCGCTCCAACGCCGGATCGAAAACATGGAACCCGTCAACATGCTGGCGCTAGAAGAATATGAGCGCACCCAAACCCGGCTCGAAGAACTGACCCAAAAACTCACCACCCTAGCCGACGAGCGTAGCGAACTGCTGCTGCGGATTGAAAACTTCACCACCCTGCGCCAGCGTGCCTTCAAAGAAGCCTTTGATGCCGTCAACATCAACTTCCAGGGCATTTTTGCCGAACTCTCCGACGGCGACGGCTACCTGCAGCTCGACGATCCCAATGATCCGTTTGGCAGCGGACTCAACCTCGTCGCCCACCCCAAAGGCAAACCCGTGCGCCGACTGGCCTCCATGTCGGGGGGCGAGAAGTCGCTCACCGCCCTCAGCTTCATTTTCGCCCTCCAGCGCTATCGCCCGTCGCCGTTCTACGCCTTCGACGAAGTAGACATGTTCTTGGATGGAGCCAACGTGGAGCGATTGTCCAAAATGATCAAACATCAGGCGCAGCAAGCCCAGTTCATTGTCGTGAGCCTCCGCCGCCCGATGATTGAATCAGCCGAGCGCACCATCGGCGTCACCCAGGCGCGCGGTGCCCATACGCAGGTGCTGGGCATCGACCTCCAGCAGACCCAACGTGCCCCGGTCTAGTTTCGCCAGGTTGGTTGTGCGCGGTTGATCACAATGGCTGTTAGGTCGTCATGTGTTAGGTCAGGTGTAGGTCATCATGAGGTCAACAGTTGATATGATGACATTGCCCTAGGTTTCAGCCATAGCCTAGAGGTACGAGCTAGAGAAAATTGGTTGGGTTATCCGTCTTTTATACCCCAAATTTCTCTCTTGACCGAAGCCATGCGCTCTTCGTTAAGATTGGCTAGTATTGATATCTGACGATATCTGATGTATTGATATTTCAATTGACTTATCAGAACCGACGCCTTTAAGTCGGTTGGCGATTAGGACGCGACATGACATCTGAACAATTCCGCCAACGCTCTGACCTTCTGGGAACGCAAATCATCACCCGCGACACTGGCAAACGCCTGGGTGTTGTCAGTCAACTTTGGGTCGATGTCGATCGACGGGAGGTGGTTGCCATCGGCATGCGAGAAAGCGTCCTCTCTGGGGTGCTTTCGGGGGTGCAGCAAGTCATGCTGCTCGACAACATCCGCCAGATTGGCGACGTGATCTTGGTCGATGACGATTCTGCCGTAGAGGATGACGTCAACGTCGATATTTACAGCAGCCTGATTAACAGCGAAGTGATTACCGAAACGGGCGAAATGCTAGGCAAGGTAAGAGGCTTCAAATTTAATGTGGACGATGGTCGCGTTGAAAGCTTAGTGATTGCGTCCTTAGGGTTTCCGTTCATCCCCGACCAGGTTGTCAGCACCTATGAACTCTCGATTGAGGAAGTCGTCAGCAGTGGACCCGATCGCCTGATTGTGTTTGAAGCCGCCGAACAAAAAATGATTCAGCTCAGCGTTGGGTTGCTAGAGCGCATTGGCATTGGCAGGCCGCCCTGGGAGCGCGATGATGCCGATGAGTACATCATGCCCACGTCGGTTTCAAACCAGCTCGGGACGGGGGTTCGCAATACCGCGTCTCAGCCGCTCCGCAACGCTGCCCCTGCCCGCGAAACCTGGGATGATGACCGCTGGGAAGAATCCCGTCGTCCCATCCAGGAACCCCTGCGGCAGCGACAGCCAGAACCCGTTTACTACGAAGACGAAGCAGACGAGAACTGGAACGATGCGCCCCCTCGGCGCGAACAGTATGCGGAAGTCTACGAGGAGGAAGACGCCTACGAACCGCAGCCAATTGATGACCTAGAGGATGTCTGGGAAGATGACGAGAGTCCCAAGCCCTATCGCGCCCCCCAGGTGAACATTCCCGATCGCAAAAAAGTCGTGGAGTATGACGAGGACGTGGATTACTAAAGCTCCACAGCCTGTCAGTTTGAATTTACCGAGCTTAAATGCGATCGCCCCAGGGCGATCGCATTTAAGCTCGGTAAAT
>CASBQJ010000293.1 GCA_949127705.1 Synechococcales cyanobacterium PMM_0085 | reverse complement strand
TAGCAGCCCTACTTGGGTCACCGAAACCATTCACGACCTGCATGCACGCGGGTTTGCCGACACCAACGATTGGAGTAGCTTGCTGCCGGGTGCCAATCCAGATGAAGTGGTCAGCATCCTCACTCGGCGGCGATCGCGTCCGTAAACCGCAAGATCAAGAAAGGGCGATCGCGGCCAATCAGCATGGGAGGACGCGATCGCCATCTGGGGGAGCCTGTCAAAGTGTGTAGGTAAAATCATCTACCAACACACCGGGTAGCCACATACCCCCGAGGCTGCGATAGTCGTAGGAGCCAACTTCGGGGATAAATTCCTGAACGTCAGTCAGGCTCAGCAGGTTGTCGCCCAAGCAGCGATATAGGCTTTCATCAAACCGCAGATTTTCGATGGGGGCGACAATTTCGCCATTTTCTACCCAGAAACAGGCATAGCGGGTCATGCCCGTAATCCGGCCTATGGGGCGATCGCTCCAATTCAAATAGTGCAGGTTAGACAAATACAGCCCCGTGTCCAGCGCCTTGAGAACATCGGCAACGGCCAGGGTGCCGGGGCAGACTTCTGGCGATCGCAGCGATTCAGATCCGTTGGCTCCATTGGCCACCTTATCGTATTCCTTGGCCGTGCGAGAATTGACCAGCGAATTCACCAGTTTTCCGGCATCAATAATCGCCATTTCTACCGGAGCCATTTCACCCAAGTTGTTGAACCGGGGCACTAGACCATGGCCAAAGTTTTCGTTTAAGCTGAAGGCCGGAGACAAGTATTTCTCGCCGCGTCGCAACATCCCAAAGGCACTTTCTCCTTGCTGGATGGCCGCTTCACCCACCGCGCCCCACGAGAACATGGCAATGATTTCGGCGATCGCCTGCGGAGCCAAATAGGTGCGATATTGCCCCTTCGGAATCGGCTTTGGGGCATCGGCCAGTCGCTCTAGCTGCCGCTTCGAATTGGCTAGCTTGGCCACATAGGCCGCCTTATCCCACTGGCTACCTGCCACAACCCCCTTCACCGCCTGGTTATCGGCTGTAAAAATAGAATAATCTAGCGCAAACGACTCCGTTTCAAACCAATGCGTTTGCCCCACCGAATCGGCATAGGCACGCAGCAACCCACCGCCGCCATAAATACCTGCAAAATCTAGTCCTGCTACCTCGGGCAACACCATAGACGCCACCTGATCGGGCGGCAACAACCTGCCTACATGCACCTCACGGCTAGACTCAGTCCCACTGGGCAGCACCGAGTAGGGATCAATCGGCAGATCTGTGACATCTTGACGTAGCTCTTGCAGTACCGACTTGGCCGCTTGCCAATCGGTTTCCCAATCGCCGCACAATGGAAAGCTATACGATGCCGTGCGCTGATTGGCCATTAGCGTTAGCTCCGCCTGACAATCAGTGACGCTGCCAATTTGTCGAACTTTGGCATGGTTAAACCGCACAAATTGGCTGGTTTCACCCGTCAAGGTCAGGGTAAAGTGCTCCTTGGGCTGGCGTTCTGACTGAAAAATCTTGAGTAAGCGATCAAAGGTAGATTCCAGGATTTCAAACGTTTGCGACATAAAACCTTAACTCTCAACACCGCACAAAACCAACTTGATTGAGGATTGAGGCCAACCTCTAAGCGCCACCGCCAAATACTTCCATATTGGCAAAGGCGCACACTGGCGATCCATGCCCAACCCGAATTGACTGGTTTGGCTCGCCTTTACCGCAATATGGCGTGCCATACATTTCCCAACTGCTATCATCTCCAATGCGGACTAGGCTACGCCAAAATTCTGGCGTCGTGCCCCGATAGTTGGGATTGCGCAAAGATTTGGTCAGCTGCCCGTTTTCGATCAGTCGGGCATATTCGCAGCCAAATTGAAATTTGTAGCGCTGGTCGTCAATCGACCAGGAGCGGTTCGCTTCCATATAAACGCCGTGTTCGGTATCGCGGATAATCTCTGCCACCGAATCGCTGCCCGCTTCCAAATTCAGATTGGCCATCCGATCGATCGGCGGGCGGTTCCAGGACGAGGCTCGGGCGCATGAAACCCCGGCCACTCCGATACGCGCTTGGCTTTCCAGGCCACCTAGACCGCGCCTCAAAACGCCGTCTTGAATCAAATATTCTTTGGTGGCCGGTGCTCCGGTGTCGTCAAACCCATAGCTGGCAAATTCTCCAGGTACGGTGGGGTTAAAGGTGATGTTCATCAGCGGGGAGCCGTAGGCTAGGGTGCCAAAATCGCTGGGCTTGACGAAGCTGCCCCCGGCGTAGTTGCGTTCATCGCCCAAAATCCGATCTAGCTCTAGCGGATGCCCCACGCTTTCATGGATTTGCAGCATCATTTGATCGGGCGCTAAGACTAAGGTGGTGGTGGCGGTGGGGCATTCTTCGGCGGTCAGTAGCTCGACGGCTTGCTCGCCAATTTGCCGCGCCCGATCCCAGAGCGCCGCATCGGGAAACAGCTCCCACCCCCCTTGGTAATAGTGACCATTGCCGTTGTTGCTGCGCTGCTGCACATCCGGCCCGTCTTGGGCGATCGCCCCATAGGTCGTTCCCAGCAGCAAAAACTTTTGATAGACTTCAGACTCGTTGCTGCTGATATACCAAGACTCCACCTCTTGGGTGTTAGCGCTGGCGTTGGTTTGAACGATTTTGTCAGACACTTTCAGGGTCTGACACAGCCGGATCAGCAGCTCGTTGATTTCTCTGGGGGCGATCGCCTCCAACGGCTTCAGGAATGGAGAGGTATAGCTCCCCACTACCTTTGGCCGGGTCACGGGCGTCATCGGATAAATCGCCCACTGACTGGCCGCTAGCGCTTGCTGGTAAGCAGCTTTGGCGGCCAATCGCAGGTGTTCAGGCTGAAACGAATTGACGGCACCATATCCAATTTGACCATTGACTAAGACTTCAACCATGGTGCCGTAACTGAGCTGCTTACTGTTGCCCTGAGGTAACCCATCGCGCACGTTGCGGCAGCTGGCAGCCTCTTTTACGGCGCGCAGCCCAACCCAATCGGCTGGCAAGTCAAGGGTAGATAACACATGTTGAAGTTCGGCAATCATATTACGGTGTCAGTATCGCGCTGGACTATAGGTTGGAGAATAAGGGTCTGAAACTAGCCGCTGAAACTAGCAATCGGGCGGCAGGCTTTAGATCAATGACTCCCCGGCAGGGAACGACTCACTCATTTGGTGAAAGACGGGGATGAACAACTGTTAAGAAATGCAAAGATATCCCATCCCCGCACGCCTTTTAATGGGCGTAATCCACACCGCCATCTATCGCCCTATGGGGCAACTGTGTCAGTCCTACCTTAGATCATGGCAGCCACAACATGCCATATATCAACATTGGGCGCGGCAATTCTGGGCTTGAACCCCATCTAACCAGCCTTTAACCCCTGAGTTCTGCTCACTATTAGCAGGATGCAATACCTGTAATCGGACTGACTACATCTTAGCGAGCGATCGAATGATGCCCTGAATTACCTAAGCCATCTGTCGCAGATATCCGGTACCCTGGCGGACGCAATTCCGTATTGCTAGTATAAATTAGTAAAAGAATTGACATTAAGGTCATGTAGCACTTATGTGCTGCCAAGGTAAAAGATGACAAAATGTCAGCCCGCCACTGGAGTTCTGAGAAGGTAGAAATCACAATGAAAAGAGCCTTATGTATTTTAGGGGAACTAAGCGATCGCGATATCGATTGGTTGGTAGAGGTGGGTCGGCGTGAACAGGTGCCTGCAGGTCGAGTGTTAATTTATGAAGGTAAACCCGTCGATACGCTCTATATCTTGCTAGATGGGACGTTGATCGTGTCGATCTCGGCAGTAGAACGGCAAATTGCTCGTCTCTCTAGTGGCGAAGTGGTAGGGGAAATGTCGTTCATCGATTCGCGGCCTCCTTCAGCTACGGTACAAACCTTAGAAACCTGCCTGGTTCTGGCCGTACCGCGATCGCAGCTAGCCGAAAAACTCCAGCACGATGAAGGTTTTGCCAGTCGCTTCTACCGGGCGCTGGCCATGCTGCTGTCGCAGCGATTACGCGGCACGGTGAAACAATTAAGTGAAGATACTCCCAAGCTCCCTGTCATGCCCGAACCTGAGCCGGAAACAGAATTGGTGGCGATCGCCGAGGCTCGGTTTAAGCGCCTCTTAAACGTAGGTGGGTAGCCCACATTAACGCCCCTTATCCTCACGCTACAGTCTAGCGACGCAGGGATAGATGCTACGTCTGATTCTGTGTATTCACACATAGAACTGGACGTAGCATTTTTAAATCAGCTCTACGTATGGGCAGCAACGGCTATCCATGT
>CASBQJ010000292.1 GCA_949127705.1 Synechococcales cyanobacterium PMM_0085 | reverse complement strand
TTGATTAGCACCATATACAGCGATGCCGCCGCTGCCGGAGTGACCGCCGGAGCCGCCGCTGGAGCCACTACAGCCGGAGCCACCACCGGAGTTACTTCTGGAGAACTGGGCTGATTAAACGAGCCGGGAGCAATGTAGGAGCCTGCTGTTGGATCTAACGGCGGTGGCGGCAACCCATCGATAATCCGTTGAGCCAATACCTGAGGCGGTTGGATGCGATCGCTGGGTTGCTCGGTGCTAGCGACGGCGGGACAGATCCCCACGCTCATCCCTACACCCACGGATAATAAAGCAGTAAAACTGACTGCCCCTGTCAGTAGAACCCGAGAATACGTTAAAACATTCATTGAGTTAGTTAAGCGGTACAAAATCTATGGCAATTTTTGGGTGCAAGTCTAGCACGCCAGCCCAAATCTGGAACGACTTTTCGTGCGTTTGTTCGTTCAATTCCTAGAATTGAACGGCCTGATCCGATTTCACTCAACCCTACAACTCAACCCTACAACTCCACCTTAACAATAGGAGCGATCGCCCCCATGCAAACTATCCCCATTGGCTCTCAACTTGAGCAATACACCTTAAAGCGGCCTCAAGAAGTGCTGCTTGTGACCGTCATCATCGCCGGTGAAGACGATCAAGTAGCCGTTTTTCGAGGCTTCTCCAGTTCATTGATGCGCCCTACCGCCTTTGACCCTGACGTGCCTGTTTTGCCCAACGATGCCACTATTTTGACCATTGACCGGGTCGCTAGCCCCTATGATCCCGAGCAGCCCAGCTACATTCAGCAGGGGCTAACCTGGGAAACGATGCAGCCCTTATTGATTGAAGTAGGCATCTTATAACATCAGCCGCCTCTGACAGGTTCCACTGATGAGAAATCTGTCAATCGATATTTAGGTTTCTTAAAGTGAAATGCTATGCTCCATGGTGTGTGATGTGTGGAGTGATTAGTCTCATGGTTTTATCGCCTGTTTCTTTTGAGGGTTCGTCTATTTCAACATTAAGTCCAACATTAGATTCAACAAATTCAACCTTAAAACCCGCGATCGAACTTGAATTAGCGGGGTTAGATCTAGAGCTGGAGAGCGCCCTATGGCATGCTTTAGCGCTGCCAGCAACCCGGCTGTTTGGTACCGATGGGATTCGCGGTCGAGTTGGCGATCTGCTGACGCCCGCATTGGCCTGCCAGGTTGGATTTTGGGCGGCGCAGGTGTGGAAGAGCCACCTGTCTGGATCTGGATCTGTGGCTGGCCCTGTGGTGATTGGGCAAGATTCGCGGAACTCTAGCGATCGCCTTGCGGCTGCCCTAACGACTGGGTTAACTGCCGCTGGGCTAGAGGTTTGGAATTTAGGGCTATGTCCCACTCCAGCGGTGGCTCATCTGACGAGTGTTTCGGGGGCAATCGGCGGCGTGATGATTTCCGCTAGCCATAACCCACCCGAAGATAACGGGATTAAGTTTTTTGCGGCCAATGGTGCCAAGCTGTCAACGCGTTTGCAAGAAACCATTGAAGCCGCCCTGCGGGGCACAGAAACGATTGCCCGGACTGCCAACAGCAAAGGCCGCTCGTGGCAGCGCACTGAGCTGTTAGGCGACTATGTTGAGTCATTGCAGCGCCCGCTGTCCCACGTTAGCCTCGCCGGGATGCGGGTTGTGTTGGATTTGGCCTGGGGTGCTGCCACCGGTTTAGGCGCTCGGGTGTTTCGGCAGATGGGAGCCGATGTGATTTGCCTGCACGATGTCCCCGATGGCGATCGCATCAACGTCCACTGTGGCTCCACCCATCTGGGGGCGCTAAAAGCCGCCGTTTTGGAGCACCAGGCCGATTTGGGGATTGCCTTTGACGGTGACGCCGACCGGGCACTGGCGGTAGACAACGAAGGGCAGACGATCGACGGTGACTATATTCTTTATTTGTGGGGTAATGCCCTGCGACAGGCCAACCGCCTGCCGCACAACACCCTAATTTCGACCGTAATGGCCAACTTGGGGTTGGAGCGGGCATGGCAACAGCAGGGCGGCAGCTTGATCCGTACGGCCGTGGGCGATCAGTATGTTCATGCCGAAATGGTGGAACGTGGAGCCATGCTGGGCGGCGAGCAGTCTGGCCACATTTTGTGTCCTCACTACAGTGTCTCGGGCGATGGCCTGCTGACGGCACTGCACCTAGCCACACTGGTCAAGCAATCGGGTCTATCGCTAGCAGAACTGCGATCGCAAAGCTTCCAAACCTACCCGCAGCTCTTGCGCAATGTCCGCGTCAACGATCGCGATCGCCGTCTCAACTGGCAAGAATGCGAACCCGTACAGCGGGCGATCGCCCAAGCCAATGCCGCCATGGGCGACCAGGGGCGGATTTTGGTGCGCGCCTCGGGCACAGAACCGCTCATTCGGGTCATGGTGGAGGCGGTTAGCGCTGAATTGGTAGAGCACTGGACGAGTCATCTGGTGGCTGTGGTAGAACAACACTTGGCCGCTTGAGTGGTTTGAGTTAGCCCAGGCTAATTGGTAGAAGACCTGAATTAAATCACCTGCAATTTTTGTGGAGCAGACAGTTTGCCATTGGTGTCAAGTTAAGGAAACAGGCCAAATTGCAAGCCATTGAGCTGATGTTTGGCGCTGTCCTTTTTTGGCTTTGGTTTAGGCCAAACCGTTGTGCAACTGCACAAGACTGCGATCGCTACTTCCTGAGCTGACTGGCTAGGGCGATGCTTCGCGAGACGGCAAAGGCGATCGCCTACCCACAGGCAACGGAACTACTCCTCTTCACAACGTAGCAGGCTAACGACCAAGATAAGCGGCGGCAGGTAACTATGGTAACCCCATCAAAATCTCTCAACCGTCCGCTTCATCGACTTGTTAGAC
>CASBQJ010000291.1 GCA_949127705.1 Synechococcales cyanobacterium PMM_0085 | reverse complement strand
GCTCTAGGTAATCTTGGGGCGGCACCTGAGCCAAGTCCACCACGGTGAGCGGCTGCTTGAGCTGGTGGGCGATCGCCTGGGCCGCCATGCTTTTTCCGGTGCCAGATGACCCCACCAGTAAGGCCAATGTGCCGCGTTTGCCCGTTTGGGCAAATTCTCCCGCCAGATTATTGAGCGGCTCACGCTGACAGCTCCAGGCTACCCTCTGACTCAGCAGTTGCAAGGATTCTAGCAGCGGAGCCGGAAGCACTAGATCAGTCCACTCGACCGGGACACAGCAGTCTTGGCCGCAAGCATTTAAGCCGGGTGCCTGTGGCCGATTTAGCACCTGATTCAGCGTATCGAGAGTCGGCTGTTCGCAGAGCAGAAAATTGACGAGGGGAGCCGTTAACTGCACCGACTGATTCAGCAATGTGTTGTGCGGACGGGGCAGCAGAGTTATCAGGCCGTGTTGCTGCAAGACAGACTCTGACAGCAGCGCGGCGCGGCCAGCTCGCCATTCGTGGTCATTGTGACAGAGCAGTTGCAGCACCACATTCACCGTCGGCAGGTCGCTTTTGACCCCGTCGTCGTCGCCCTGCAAGTATTGGTAAATCTTGGCGTAGCGCCGATTCACTTCTGGAGCTAGGGCAATCAAAATCAGACTTTTCTCGAAGGATGAAAGCTGAAGGCGATCGCACAGCAGCGGTAGCCCCAGCGCAATGCCCTGCTGCCGACTGGCGTAAATCCGAGTTGTGAGCTGCTGCTGATAGCTGGGCTTAACCTGAGCGCTGGGGGCAGGCGGTTTGCGGTAATCATCGTAAGAAATCTTACCGTCAAGCGTAATTACCCCTTGCCACCAGTGGCTGCTCACCCGGTCAGCCCGAGATTGCGCCATCCGGTCAATCTCCTTGGTTTCTTTCCGCTGGCGCGCCACCGCCACCATCAGCATCCGCTCTAGCCAATTAAATTCCACCCGAAGGTAGGCCCAATTATCAACAAATCCAACCGACGGGTCAATGGACATCGGCATCTGTACCTGTTCTTGCTAAGCTAGCTCAACCTATATTAATCCCCAGGTTCAGCACCTCGACTCTATCCATATCTTAGCGAAGTTACCATGACGTGAAATTTCGAGCCGACGAGGCCATGCGTCAAAACTTTATCAATTTACGGGTTTCCACATTGCCACTGTTTGAGTTCAACTCGCTACAATGATGGAGGTTCACTGCGACGTTGGTGACTGCCAATAATGTTTTATGATCTATGCCTTGTTGAAGCAGGGAGTCATGATGTTCCGGTGGCAGTATATCGGGCTTGTACCCGAAAACTATAAGCCGGAGCCGAGGTTCCCACCTGGATTTTTCCAGGTCAAAAGCTGAGGTAAGACGGCGCTGCGGTGAACCTTTAAGCATTTTCTCCCCTATCTATCGGATGGGGGAGATTTTGTATGGGTTCGGGGTGATCCTGTGCTAAGCTAGGCGTAGTCGTTATGAGTCCGTAATAGAACACCTATGGCAAACCCAACAGTCGAAAATGTGGTCATTATTGGCTCTGGGCCAGCGGGCTACACAGCCGCTATTTATGCTGCACGCGCCAACCTCAAGCCATTTATGTTTGAGGGATTTCAGGCCGGTGGGTTGCCGGGTGGTCAGCTCATGACCACAACAGAGGTCGAGAATTTTCCTGGCTTTCCCAACGGCATTACCGGGCCAGAGCTGATGGCCAACATGAAGCAGCAAGCCATCCGTTGGGGGGCTGAGCTAGTCACAGAAGATGTGACGTTCGTAGACTTTAGTCAGCGCCCGTTTGTAATTCGCTCCGCAGAGCGGGAAGTCCACGCCCATACGGTGATCATTGCCACGGGCGCTACGGCTAAGCGGCTGGGACTGCCCGGAGAAGTCGAGTATTGGAGCCGGGGGATTTCTGCCTGCGCTATTTGTGACGGGGCCACGCCAATTTTCCGCAATGCTGAGTTGACGGTAGTGGGCGGTGGCGATTCGGCAGCGGAAGAAGCGGTGTATTTGACCAAATATGGGTCACATGTGCATTTAATTGTTCGCAGTGAAAAAATGCGCGCCAGTAAAGCCATGCAGGATCGCGTCTTACGCAACCCCAAAATTACAGTTCACTGGAACACATCCCCCCTGGAAGTAGTGGGGGACGGCAGTTTGATGACGGGGCTAAAGGTCAAAAATACTCAAACGGATGCAGTCAGTGAAATTGCGGCCAAGGGTCTGTTCTACGCGATTGGACACACGCCCAATACGTCTCTATTCACAGGACAGCTAGAGCTAGATGACGTCGGATATGTTGTCACCCGCCGGGATGTGGAAACCACGATTGCAGGCGTGTATGCCGTGGGGGATGTGCAGGATCATGAGTACCGACAGGCCATTACTGCTGCTGGAACGGGCTGTATGGCTGCCCTGCTAGCCGAACGCTGGCTCTCGGCCAACGCACTGATTCAAGAATTCCATCAAACTGAAGCGGCAGAGCATCCTGCCACAGAGGCGGTAGAGGAAGTGCCCGCTAAAACTGCTGCGCAACTAGAAGCGGAATTTGACCTGAGCCGCACCCGTCATCAAGGGGGCTATGCATTGCGGAAGCTGTACCACGACAGCGATCGCCTCATTATCGTCAAATATGCGTCACCTACCTGTGGCCCGTGCCATACGCTGAAGCCGATGCTCAGCAAGGTCATTGATGAGTTTGATGGCCAAGTTCACTATGTCGAAATTGACATTGAGCAAGAGCCTGACATTGCCGCTTCTGCGGGCGTGACGGGTACGCCGACTATTC
>CASBQJ010000290.1 GCA_949127705.1 Synechococcales cyanobacterium PMM_0085 | reverse complement strand
CGCCCACCATACCCAAACGGCGCTGCTTGTCGGCATTGGCCCAACACAGATGAATCGAAGCTTGAAACCCCGATGGATACAGCAGCTTCACCCACACCAAGTCAGATAAACCCTGAGCCTGAGTCGCTAGCGCCGCTGCCCCCTGCACCCTGCCCTCGGGCTGCAACCAGACGGTGCCCTGGGCCTGGAGTACACAAGGCATTGCCCCCAACCAGTCATTGAGAATCGTCAGGTCATGAATCATCAGATCCCACAAGGCATCCACATCGGTGCGGATTGGCCCCAAATGGGTGCGGGTAGCATATCCGTAGCGCAACTGTCCCAACTGTTGTACTGCCTGCTGTCCGCGCCTGACCGCTGGGTGAAACAGATAGGTATGGTCTACGACTAGCTGGCGCTGCTGCTGTGCTGCCAGACGGCAAAGCGCTACGGCTTCATCCGCATTCAACGACAGCGGTTTTTCGGCCAGCACATGATACTGCCGTTCCAGGGCTGCTTGAATCAGCGTCACATGGGTGCTGGCCGGGGTCGCGATCGCCACCGCTTGGATGCCGCTGATGGCGATCGCCTGCTGCCAGTCTGTCAACTGGACTACCTGGGGGCTAAGACAAAACTGCTGCGCCACCGCCTGTAACCGGTCGGCTTGAGGATCGGCGATCGCTACCACCCGAACCTGAGGATGAACCAAAAAATTTCGCAGTAAATTAACTCCCCATCGCCCCAGACCCAAAATGGCAACACCCAGCATCCGATCGCTTTCCACGCTATCTTCCTTGCTACATACATCGGATTAATCCTGATAATCGCACTGGAATGGCCGCTGCTCACAGTAATTTAGGGCGATCGCTAGATAGCGGCAAATCCCCTCAAGTCAAGTGCTCTCGCCCTGTGATAACCTAGAGAAGTTGTCTAAATTCTCACATCCGGATCTTTCGGGTGTTCTAGTGCCAGCAGCAGCGGTTAACGCTGAGCAGTTAAAAACTTGAATTTTCTCCAGTTTTGCTGTTTGGTCGCTCTGCTCCACAGAATGCTCCCGGATGGACGATTAACCCGAAAGGAGCTAAAAAATCATGGCAGTTGTTTCATTGGCTCAGCTTCTTGAGTCAGGCGTTCACTTTGGGCACCAAACCAGACGGTGGAATCCCAAGATGGCACCCTACATCTACACGTCACGCAACGGGGTTCACATCATTGATTTGGTGCAAACCGCCGAATTGATGGAAAGTGCGTATAGCTACGTCCGTGCCGCCTCTGAACGAGGCAGTAAGTTTTTGTTCATTGGCACCAAACGCCAAGCCGCCGGGATTGTCGCCCAAGAAGCGCTGCGCTGCGGGTCTTACTACGTCAACCAGCGCTGGCTGGGAGGAATGTTGACCAACTGGGCTACGATCAAAACCCGCGTAGACCGCCTCAAAGATTTGGAACGTCGCCAAGAAACGGGCGGTCTAGATCTATTGCCTAAGAAAGAAGCGGCCACCCTGCGGCGAGAGCTAGAGAAGCTGCAAAAATACCTAGGTGGCATCAAGCACATGCGCAAAATTCCTGACATTGTTCTAATGGTGGATCAAAAGCGGGAATACAATGCTGTCGAAGAGTGCCAAAAGCTGGGCATCCCGATCGTGGCTCTGTTGGATACCAACTGTGACCCCGATTTGGTCGATGTCCCCGTTCCTGCCAACGATGATGCGATTCGCTCGATTAAGCTGATTGTAGGGCGGCTGGCGGATGCCATCTATGAAGGTCGTCATGGCCAGCTAGAAGGCGACGAAGACTACGAAGACTACGAAGGCGCTGAGGGAGAGTTCGACTACGAAGATGGTGACCTCCCTGCAGAGGGAGACGCAGCGGGGTAGGTTTTAGGGCGGCGGTAGGGGTTAGGTTTCGGTTGAAAGCTAGCCTCTCTACCGCTTTCTTTGTTCACTAGAGAATTTCGCAATTTGCACACGGGGACTAAACGAAAATGGTGGAGATTTCGGCAAAACTCGTTAAGGAACTGCGCGGCAAAACGGGCGCAGGCATGATGGATTGTAAAAAAGCCCTGGCGGAATCTGAGGGTGATGTGGAAAAGGCAATGGAATGGCTGCGCAAACGTGGCATCACCAAAGCCGATAAGCAGCTGAGCAAAACCACGGCTGAAGGGTTAGTGGGCAGCTATATTCACACGGGCGGTCGGCTAGGCGTTTTGGTTGAGCTAAATTGCCAAACAGACTTTGTGGCACGGAATGAAGCCTTTTTGCAGCTGGTGAAAGATATTGCGATGCAGATCGCGGCCTGCCCCGGTGTGGAATATGTTCGGGTAGAAGATATCCCGGCAGAGATTGTGGCCAAAGAGAAAGAGATTGAAGCGGGTAAAGACGACCTTTCCAGCAAGCCTGAAGCTGTGCGTGCCAAAATTGTGGACGGACGGATTGATAAGCGGCTGAAGGAATTGTCTTTGTCAGACCAGGCTTTTATCAAAGATCAAAGTATCACCGTTGAAGAACTGGTCAAGAAAAATATCGCCAATCTGGGTGAAAACATCCGCATCCGGCGGTTTGTGCGGTTTGTCATGGGTGAAGGCATTGATAAAGAAGAGTCTGACTTTGCTGCCGAAGTAGCCGCTCAAACTGGCGCAAAGAGCTAGGTTAGGCAAGTCTTGGCCTCTGCTAACGGCCTCTGCTAACGATGAGTTTGGGTTTACTAAGGTATGCTGAATGCTCTTGGTCAACCCAGGCTCATTTTTGTTTTTGCCGCATTGACGGCTGCTACGGTCTCTCATTCCTTAGTTTTGATTATCCTGAATGGCTAGAACGGTTGGGCAGATCGAGCAAGATATTGTGGCGTTGGAGCAGGCGATCGCCACCTTCGCTCAAGAGTTTGAACGCTTTTATCGGCAGTACCTAGATGAGTTGGGTCAATCGGTGCGCCGTCAGCTCATCTTGGCGAGTTATTACCTGTGTACTCAAAGCTACCCAGAGCCGTTTTTAGACCTATCGGTGAGCCAGCGAGAAAGCGTGCAGCGATCGCTGCGCCAGTTGGCCAAAACCGCCCCAGGCAAACTGCTAGGATACCTTGAGCCACCAGAGGTCGCTGCGCCTCAGCCGCCAGATGAGCCACCCCAAGCGCCACCTACCCCCGACGCAGCGGCCTCGAACTTGGACGAGGAGCAGACGATTGCAGCGATCGATCGCACCAATTTCACTGTGCCCGAACGATCCGAGCTATCGGAACTATCGGAACTATCCGAGCTATCGGAACTATCGGAACTATCGGAACTATCCGAACTACCCGAACTAGAAGACCTAGAAAACCGTCCCGATGCGTCCAATTCTGGCTTGGGCAACCCTGACGTCAGGCGATGGTTT
>CASBQJ010000289.1 GCA_949127705.1 Synechococcales cyanobacterium PMM_0085 | reverse complement strand
TTGCTGGGAAACGGAGCTGAGATAGTCTAGGATGCTGGGTGCAGTTTGGACAATTTCCTTGGTGCGCTCGTGCTTGCTGTCTAAAATGCGCAGCGGATTGCGGGTTAGGCGGTTTTGAGAATCGTCATCAAGTTCCGCGCTGTAGGGCGTAAAGTAGTCGATTAGGGCAGCTCGATAGTCTTGGCGATCGGCGGGAGTGCCGACGGAGTTGAGGTCGAGGGTGAGATTTTTTAAGCCGAGGGTTTGCAGCAAGTCAGTTGCTAGGGCGATCACTTCGGCATCAGCACGGGCATCAGCACTACCTAAAATCTCCACATCTAGCTGGTGAAACTGCCGCTGCCGCCCAGCCTGTGGCCGCTCGTAGCGAAACACGGGGCCAACGCACCATAGGCGCTGCACGTTCCCGGTGGCATAGAGCTTGTGTTCGATTAGCGATCGCACTAGTCCCGCCGTCATCTCTGGGCGCAATGTGATCGAGCGATCGCCCCGATCGCTAAACGTGTACATCTCTTTGCCCACCACATCGGTGGCTTCGCCGATCCCCCGTTCAAACAGCTCAGTTTGTTCAAAGATGGGCGTGCGGATTTCTCGATAAGCAGCGTTGCCCAAAATGTCGCGCGCTACCGCCTCCACCCGTTGCCAGTAGCCCACCTCGTCTGGCAAAATGTCGCGAGTGCCGCGTAGTGCTTGAATGTCGCCCATGGTAGTTTGCCAAAAAGAGATCGGTGAAGGGAGGACTTGACATTAACGCGTGATCCACGCGCCATAGCGATCGCCATAGTACTGCAAAATCTGTGCAACGCGCTGACGAGTCGCTGCATCGGCAGCGTCCGCATACTGAAATTGCAGGCCGCCCACTTGGCTTTGCTGATAGTCAAATACCTGCGACGTCTGGGGCAACAGCACGGCTTCAACCCCAGCTACCTGGCGCAGGTGGGCGGCGACTTCTCGGTACACGGCTAACGGCATCCGCTGATTAGAAATTTCATGCTGCTGCACGGTCGTCTTTACCCTGGTTGTTGGCGATCGCTGACGAGTTGGGCGAGATTCATCGGCGAGGATCATCTGCGGCGCAGCTCAATTCAGCCCGGATCTCAATCTACTACAGACCTTACGCAACGTGAAGTTGCCACTCTGCGATAGTGGCTGTAATTTAGCGACTTTATTCAACCAAGAAGGGCTGTAATTCTGCTGGAGTCGGAGCTGATTCAGGCTCTACACCCTCCGAATCGATCGGCTCTAGCTCAATGGACTTTGGCTCAATTGGCTGAAGCTCAATTGTCCGAGGCTCAATTATCCGAGGCTCAATTATCCGAGGCAGTGCCGCCGCCGTCGGCAAGACGCAGCAATTCACTTCATCCAAACAGACCTTGCCCCACTGTAAAGCCCAGCGCACGAGGGCAACTCGATTCCCGGTGGCGGTCTTCGTCAAGATGTTGCTGATGTGGTTATCTACCGTGCGCTTGCTAATTTCAAGCTGTTCGGCAATTTCTTGGTTGGTTAAGCCCGCCGTCACTAGTTCGACAATTTGGAGTTCCCGATCGGATAACGTACTAGAGTGCTGCGACTCATCCACTGCCATAACCTGCACCGCTCCGTATAAGTACCTACCTAATACTCTAATTCTAGGCGGATGTTCCCAAAAGCAGTGGGGAATCTGGTTCATCTGCCGCCGTTGGCCAGCGTAAATTAGTCGGTATAAACCAAAAAGTATCCAGTATTCTGAGAAAGGTGGCTCTGAACTCGGCGTTTCTGATTTTTTAATTTACCCTTGCTTGGAGCGATCGCCTCAAAATGTATTCTTCTCGCCATTCTTCTCGCTATTATCCGCTGCGTTTGACCTGGCTGAAGGGTCTATTTTTGGTGGTGCTGATGATTGCCCAATGTTGGGGGAGCGTGATCCCAGCCAGCCTAGCGGCAACCGCCCCGGGTTCCGAAGATGCTCCGGCGATTGAGCAGCCTGCTCCCGTCCGCTCAAATTTAGGCGCTGAAGATATTTCTTCGGAAAAGGTGAGTCAATTCGTTCATGCCTATCTCAAGGTGCTAGCTCTGGTAGAACAGCGCGAAGGCGATTTGCAGGCCGCCGAAACTCAACTAGAATCGCTACGGGTACAGCAAGAAATTGAGACAGAAGCATTTGCCACTATTGAGTCCGCAGGGCTAACCTGGCAGGAGTATCTGCAATTATTGGGTCTGGCCAACACCGATCCGGAGTTTGGCGAACGGATTGTCACCCAGTTACAAGAAATCGCAGAGTAAGCCTGACGCTATCCTTTAACCCCCCCCATCCCTTTCATGACTATTCCTCGTGTTCTCTGTTTAGGCGAAGTGCTGTTAGATTACCTGTCCGATGAGCCAGGGAAACCGTTAGAGCAAGTGATGTCGTGGACTGCCTATCCGGGTGGTGCACCTGCCAATGTGGCCTGTGCCCTAGTAAAGCTGGGTACAACCGCCGGGTTTATTGGCTGCGTTGGAGCCGATGCCGATGGAGATGCTTTGGTGCACCTGCTGCACGACGTGGGTGTAGACGGCACTGGCATTCAGCGGCATGCGACCGCCCCTACGCGTGGGGTGTATGTGGTGCGTACGGAGGAGGGCGATCGCCACTTTGCTGGGTTTGGCCATCGTGATACAGCAGAGTTTGCCGACACGCATTTGCAGGCAGATGGGCTGCCCAATGAGCTATTTGAGCAGGCCGACTTTTTAGTATTGGGTACCTTAGAGCTAGCCTATGCAGATTCAGCGGCGGCGATCGCCCGCGCCCTAGAGCTAGCTGAACAGCATTTCGTTAAGATTGTTGTGGATGTGAATTGGCGACCCGTATTTTGGACTGATCTTGAGGCGGCTAAAGCCCCAATTCACGACCTGCTCAAACGGGTTGATTTTCTAAAACTTTCGGCAGAAGAGGCCGAGTGGCTATTTGAAACCCGCGATCCCAGGGTCATTGCCCACCGGGTGGGGACGCTGGAAGGGGTGCTGATTACCGATGGGGATAAGGGCTGCGCCTATTGCTTAAACGAAAACGAGGGTAGAGTCCCAGCCTTCCCAATTGAGGTAGAAGACACAACGGGAGCGGGAGATTCATTTGTGGCTGGCTTTTTGCATCAACTGTGTGAGCGGGGGATTCATGCTCTTAGTGACCCTCAAACGGCTCGTGAGATGGTGGTGTACGCCAGCGCGGTCGGGGGTCTGACGGCGACTCGGGCGGGGGCGATCGCCGCTCAGCCCAGCCCTGCCGAAGTGCAAGCATTTCTCTATATGCATCAACAGCAGGCCATCCGCATTCGGGGAAATGGGGCAGACTGATGGCCATCGAAATTGAGCGCAAGTTCTTGGTGCAGGGCGACGGCTGGCGATTGCTAGGCACAGGTATGCCCTACCGGCAGGGATATATCATGTCGAGTCAGAGCAAAACAGTCCGCGTGCGTCGAGCTGGCGATCGCGGCTATTTGACGATTAAAGGAGGCACCCAAGGGATTTCTCGGCACGAGTTTGAATACGAAATTCCGTTAAGCGATGCCGAAGAACTGCTGGAGATGTGCGATCGCCCCTTAATTGAAAAGACCCGCTATAAAATTCTCCACCACGAGTTGGTCTGGGAAGTAGACGAGTTTTGGGGCGACAACGAAGGATTGATTATGGCTGAAGTAGAACTCACCGATCCCGATCAACCGCTGCCACTGCCTGACTGGGTAGATCGCGAAGTCTCCTACGACCC
>CASBQJ010000288.1 GCA_949127705.1 Synechococcales cyanobacterium PMM_0085 | reverse complement strand
CCTCTACCTTTAGAGCATGATCCTTTAGAGCATCAGTATGGGTCACACTCAAAGTCCCTCTGCCAAAACTGTTAGAGGGACTTGCCTGGAGCTTGCGGTTTCTTAAAAGCCGAATATCCGCAGGAAGGTTCCGAGCGGACTAAGCACCCGACTGGCACCATCTAAAAAGATAGACGAGCCTTTTTTGGGCACCATCACCACATCACCTTCCTGGATTTGATAGGTGTCGGTTAAGTTGCGTAGGTCAACTTCTTGCTGCTCCACCACGCCTTGGTCATTCAGCCGCACAAACTGCACCCGAGACATGCGGGCATCGACCGTGGGACCACCCGCGATCGCCACCGCACTCGAAATGGAGCTGTTGGGCGGAACGTCAACTTCTCCAGGATTGACCACTTCACCCACCACCCGCACCCGCACCGTAGCAGGGGCAAGGCTAGAGCGAGCCATCAACCGCCGATCGAGAGTGGCATCATCTGCGAGCCGGGGAATAAAGATCGAATCGCCGTCTTGCAGCACCAGATCAGGGGATGCTGTGTCTGAGCCAATCGAATTCCATAGGTTAACGGTGAGCGGGGCATTGGCGTTATTGGAGCCCGCTCGGCGCAGCACAACCTGCTGAATGTCGGCGTAGCGGGTAACGCCCCCGGCTTGAATCAAAGCACTCGTGACCGTCGGCGTTTCTTGAGCATTGTTGTTGCCGGTGGCGGTGGTGAGGCTGCGTAGTCTCACGGGGCCGGGACGCTGCACTTCTCCGGCCACATTCACCGTCACGGGGCGCAGGGTGGTGAGCGTAACGGTGGCTACTGGGTTGACTAGATACTCGCGCAACTGGGCTTCTAACTCGCGGGCAAACTGGTCAGGCGATCGCCCCGCCGCCGGCATCGCACCGATTAACGGCAAAATCACGGTTCCATCCGACAAGATCACTTTATCGGCGGTAAACTCTTCGTAGTCGTAGACCGTAATCCCAATCCCGTCACCCGGTCCCATGATGTAGTCGGGATGGATAACCGTCGTATTTTGAGGTGCCGAACGAGCCGTCTGGGTGGAGGCGTAAGGCTGGTACGCATCTTGGGCAACGGCAGGCGCAATTGGAGACGCGGCTCCTAGCAGCACTAGCAATGCTACAGAATGACGCACGTTTAGAAATTCAGGTAAATAGGGCATAGGTGCAACGCTAAAGTTAAGGCTAAGGTCAACACAACGCAGTCAGCATGCAGACAAACAGATTCAACAGCCAGCCAACTGCTGGATTTAGCCCGCTGCTGATTGAAGATGGCCATCGGGCGATTGAGCCATACCGATTCCCGAACCCTAGGGTTTTTTCATCCCACTGCGAGCGGCCGCCAACGCTCTTGCATCAACTGCCGAGCTGGCCGGTAACGCTTGGCGACTAGACTGATATTCTCTGGAATAGTAGAAGTAGCTGTCGGGTTCGTTTCTGACGTCTACTCCATTGGCCACGATGCCCAACACTTTTTGACCCGATTGCGTCAAGAATTCTCTGGCAGCAGTGGCGCTGGCGGTATCGACGACGCCTGGCCTGACGACTAGCAAAATGCCGTCAACCATTTTGCCGAGAACGGCTGCATCAATCGTTCCAGATAGCGGTGGCGTGTCAAACACCACAAAATCGTATTCTTGCGAGAATGCATCAATCAAAGAGGCCATCCGGTTGGAGTCAAGAATAGCCGCTGGGTTGGGCGGAATCACGCCCGCCGTGAGTACATCCAGATTTGGCATGACGGGGTGCACAACCGACTGAAAGTCTGTCTGATCGACGAGAACGTTACTCAAACCGGGTGAATTGGTCACATCCCAAGCGTGATGCTGCATTGGATGGCGCATGTCGGCATCCACTAACAGCACCCGACTACCCAATTGGGCGATCGCCGCTGCTAAGTTAGCGGAAACTTCTGACTTGCCTTCACGCGGGGCTGAACTAGTCACCACCAATGCTTTGATCTCTTTGTCAGAACTCAAAAACTTCAGGTTGGCTTGCAGCATCTGAAACGCTTCATTGACCGGAGATTGTGGACAATCTCTCGATACCACCCGAGGGATGGAGCGGTCTAGCTCGCTCGTATGTCTGACTTTGCCACAGCGGCTAAAGGCTGGGATCACACCCAGTAAGGTGTAGCCAAACAGCTCTTTGGCCTCTCTGACAGTTTTGAGCGATTTGTCTACCAGGTCAAGCGCAAAGGCAGTCGCAATCCCGGCCAGCAGACCGACAATGCCGCCTAACATTAAGTTGAGGGGCTTTTTAGGGCTGATGGGAAACTCGGGTGGCAGGGCGGGAGAAATCAGACGGGCATTGCCCACATCCTGATTCTCTGACACCTGAATTTCTTGTAGCCGCGTTAGCAACGTTTCGTAGGTAGTTTGAGCCGCTTGGAGCTGTCGATCGAGCTGCCGTTGGGTTTGCTCTAAGCGGGGCAATGCGCTGGCCCTAGCTCGGTAAGACGACTCAGTCCCTGCCAGTGTGCGCACTTGGCGATCTAACCCAGAGCGCTCTGCTTCTGCCTGCACGAAGTTGGCAATCACGCCTCGTTCCACATCACCAATCTGCAAATCTCCTAGGGAAACTGCACCCTGGCTACCCACAATTTCGCCAACGCGCGATCGCAGCGATGCGTTCAGAGCAGCTACCTTTCGTTCTTGGTTGGCAATCGTGGGATGTTTCTGCTGATAACGAGTTCGGCTAACCGCCAGCTCGCTTTGAGCCTGCTGCAACTGCAACAAAATATCTTGAACTCCAGCCGCTTGGCTGAGGGAGCTAATGGCTAAAGCTTGCTCAGAACTCATCCCCAGCTGATTTTGGAGCGTCGCTACCCGAGCACTAGCATCTCCATACTGAGCTTGAGCCTGCGCCAATTGAGTTTGCAAATCGGCAATCACCTTAACCGCAGATGTGGCTTCTTCAGGCAGCGCTACCACGCCATTGCTTTCCTTAAACTGCCGCAGAGCCGACTCTGCCTCAATGACGGCAGCCTCTACCCTAGGTAGCTGCTCTCCAATAAACTCACGCGCTTGGCCTGCTTCTTTTTGCTTATCGGCAATCGTTTGCTGCGTGTAAGCAGTGGCCACCTCATTGACCACCGCTGCGGCCACCACTGGGTCATTTGCCTGATAAAGGATCCGCAGTACATCGGTGCCGCCTACAGGTCTAACGGTCAAATTACTTTGAAAATCTCTAGGATCCAGAGACTTACCCGCCTCATCTTTAAGTTTTAATGACTTGATGACACGCTGCGCTACGGGTAAGGAGCGAACGACTTCTGCCTGCGTGGTCAAAGCGCTGCTTTGCGCATCTAGTGACTTCAATTCTTGAGAGTTGTCGGTTAGACCAATCAAGGCAGTCTGAGGATTCAGCTTGACTAAAGTTCTGGCTTCCGCTTCGTACAGGGGTTTTTGAGTTAAGGTGATCAACGCGGAAAGTGCTACGATCAGCCCACACACCCCTGTTGCAGGCAACCAACGCCGCTTCAAAACCAGCCAATAGTTCTGCAAATCTACTTCTTCAGGTTTTTGTTGTAATTCCATAGCACCGCCTTAAAGTCTCAAGAAGATGGCCTTTGCCAAGCCCAACACCGCACACAAATACCGTTACTAATAGACAGAAGATTATGCGGTATTCACCGGATTATCTTTAAAGGCTGGGTGAAGTTTACTGCCTTTAGGTAAAGGCCAGATGAAGTTTGTAAACTATGCAAACCAATCCCTTGACAGAATAATGCAGCGAGCTTTTTATATCCTACATAAATTATGTTCTGGCTCTTGTTGTCAGTAAAAATGCAACGTTAGTAGACATTAGTTTTCAGATATTATAGTCTCTCATTTTAAATATGCTCTATTTGATTCAGCCACCGAGAGCGTCTGGCCTAAGGGCAAAGAGAAAAAGAAAAAAGTGCGCCCCAAAAGGGACGCACTTCACCGCAATTGCATAGGCTAAACTCGACTGACTTTGAATTTAACGGGGGGCAACTGCGCCATAGCCCGCATTGTTTTCACCAATCCGCACTTGATCGAAGTAGAGCACTCGTTTATCGGTATTACTGGCCTGAGGATTTTCCTTCCAATCGGGTTTGTAGACGCCAATTTTGAAGTAAGGTCCGACTTGATCGTTGTAGGTATTGGGTCCCTTCTTATCTACAATCAGCTGGCCATCTTTCCAAACCTGAAGGATGCCATCCGATTGGTGTGACCATTTGACGTGGAACACCCAGTTGGCCCACTCGCCTGTTTCGTAAGCGCCCGTCCACAGGGTTGCCTTGCCTTCAGGCGTGTTGCCCTCAGTTTTAGGCTTAGAGTCCCACTTGTTGTTGACGCGCCATTGACCATCTCGAACATAAATCCCCAGCGGAGGACTGCGCCAGCCTTCGCCAAGATTCCAATCGGGGACTTCGTGCCATTGTCCAATCACCTCGTAGGAACCGGGGTCTCTATCCCAGCCTTGGGGCAGCATTACCCGGAAGCCATACCACTGCTCTGAACCGGCTGCCACTGAGCTAAGCCGTAACTCTGATCGCTTGCCGAGAGCCACATTGGGATCAGTGCGGCGCAATTCAAACCGGATGGCATCGGAACCATCGGGGGCTTTGGCAGTTTGGATGGAGTGACTCAAATCAGCAGACTCTTTCTTCCAGGTTTTGGAGTACCCATTTGAGAAGTCATCTTCAAAAGTAGGTTTTGCCACCTCCCGTTGGTGGGGGCGGGGGCGGTGTAGGAGAACTTGCTACATTGACGGCAAAGCTGCCTAAGTTGCCAGCCGTGACGGCATTACCGCTCGTATCGCGGACTTGATCGGCCTGTAGCGCCACAGTATAAGCGCCATTGTCGGCTGTATCCCAGCTGCCTCCGGGGGCATTAATCTGGTAAGTCGCGGTGCGAGAGGTACCGCTACCGCTGCTGCTGACTAGCGTGGCCGACTGGCTAAAGCTATTGGGGCCAGTCACACGCACGTCTGTGTTGTCTAGGGTCGCCGCGTTGATCCCAGTGTTGTCTGTGTAGGCCACCGTAAAGGTTTGGGCGGTGCCGCCTTTAGCGGTGACGTTAGCAGCCGTCAGGCTAGCCGTGGGCGCTTGGGTATCGCCTACGG
>CASBQJ010000287.1 GCA_949127705.1 Synechococcales cyanobacterium PMM_0085 | reverse complement strand
TGGAATAACCTGGAGCTAATTCTGGGTTTGGTAGCGCTGGCGTTTGTCGGCAAGTTTTTGATTATTTTACCGATTGTCCGCGCCTTCCGCTATCCGCTCAAAACAGCGTTGATTGCAGGCTTGGGGCTAGCGCAGATTGGTGAGTTTTCGTTTGTGCTAGCGAGCAAAGGCCAAGCCCTAGGTCTGGTATCGCGTCGGGTATATCTGCTGATTTTGGGCACAACAGCGGTGACATTGGTGTTCACGCCGTTTGTGCTGCGCGCTATTCCTAAGGTATTTGCCTGGGCAGACACAATTCCTTGGCTAGGCACATATTTAGATGGCGGCGATGGCCTAATGGAAGTACCCGAAAACCTGCCTGTGCAAAACCATGTCGTGGTCTGTGGCTATGGCGGCGTCGGGCGCAATATTGTGCGGCTGCTGCAAGAGCATAAGTATCCGGTGGTGGTGATTGACCAATCGGAGCAGGTGATTCAAAAGCTGCGCGATGAGGGCATTCCCTATGTCTATGGCAATGCGGCCAGCTTGCATGTGATGACGGCAGCGGGCGTAGAACAGGCCAAGGGGATGGCGATCGCCTTACCAGACCCCATGAGTACCCGCCTGTGTCTCAAACGAGCGCTAGAACTGACGCCCGACCTGGATGTGGTGGTGCGGGCGGGCAATGATAAAGATATCGAGCTGCTCTACCAGCTGGGCGCACGAGAAGTTGTGCAGCCCGAATTTGAAGCTAGTTTAGAGCTATCGGCCCATCTGCTGATTGGCAGCGGTGTGCTGCCCACCAATGTGCAGCAAGAAATGGCCGAAATTCGCAGCAGCCACTACCTGGAACTGCGCCCCGAACGCTCTGCAAAGGCCGTGACCCGCGATCTTCAGGCTGCCGCTCAAGATCTGAACAGCAAGTGGTATGTGCTGCCCGACGGGTCGCCACTGCTGGGCATGACGCTAGAAGAAGCAGACTTACGCCGGATTTCTGGCGTCAGCCTGATGGAGATTCAGCGCGCCGGGGGGGACATGGTGGACTATCCCGATGCCCAAACGGTGCTGGAAGCGGGCGATCGCCTGCTAATTGTGGGTGAGGCTGAAGAGTTGGCTACCTTTGACGACTTGGCCAGTGGTGAAGTGCCTGTTCCTGCCAAAAACCTAGCCTGTCAATGGCTAACCCTGCCAGACAGCAGCCCAGTCTTGGGCAAAACCTTAGCCGATCTGAGTTTGAATCAGCAATATACGATTCAGGTGCAGGCCATCCGACGCGAAGGTAAGTTCATTCGCTTTCCCGACAGCACCGCCGACCTAGAAGCAGGCGATCGTCTATTGCTCTGCGGTGCAGCCAATCAACTCAACGCCGTCCGGGAGTGGTTAGTTCCGGTGCTGCCCCTGCCCGTCCTTCAGGTACCTGTGCTAGATCTAGCTACCGTCGAATCTGTGGCTGAAGCTATTCCCAAATATCTACCCACCGATGGCCAGATCAAACCCGAACACTAATAACCCACTGGTTCTAATGCCCCCTCGGTAGGGGCATGGCACTGCCATGCCCGACTGCCATGCCCGCACCTGCCATGCCCGCCCGCCTGCACTGCCCGCCTACCATGCCCGCCCGCCTGCACTACCATGCCCATCGGCTCGTAACGAAGCAACCCAAGGTCGCTCTATGGCCCCGGTTTTACTCGACGAATTGGCAGATTGGCGATGAGAGCCGTAGCCCGCTGATTATTTTCTAACGAAAACTCTGTGGATTCTTGGTCAATCTCCACATAACGAGACACCACCTCCAAAATCTCCTGCCGCATTTTTTCGATAGTGGCGGGAGGTAAATCGGCGCGATCGTGAGCCAGCACAATTTGCAAACGCTGCTTTACAGTCTCGCGACTGGTGACATCGGGCTGGCGGGGAAAAAGTCGGTCAAGAAGTTCGCTAAGCATGAAATACCGGGCCAGGAGAAGAGAATGGGCTAAAGCAATGGCAACCTAACTAGCTCAAAGGTGCGAGGCAACTCCACTGTGGCGATGGGCTGCGAGGCAGTTCCACTATCGCGATGGGCTGCGAAACATCCGTCGAATCCGGGAAAACAGATCATCGTGGGTCGCAGTTAGGTCTAAGTAAGGCACCTTCTCACCTTCTAACCGCCGCGCAATGTTGTCGTAGGCAATTCCAGCCAGCGACATTTTGGTCGATAGCACTAGGGGTTCGCCTTTGTTGGTCGAAATAATCACCCGTTCATCATCAGGGATGACGCCAATCAGCGGAATGGCCAGAATCTCCTGCACATCGCCCACTGACATCATCATATCCTCCTGAACCATCGCGGGCTTGAGGCGGTTGACAATCAGATGCTGCTTTTTGACATCATTCGCTTCTAGTAAACCCACCACGCGGTCGGCATCGCGCACCGCCGAAATCTCCGGGGTGGTCACAATTAGCGCTTCACTAGCCGAGGCGATCGCATTTTGAAAGCCCATCTCAATTCCAGCGGGGCAGTCAATCAACACATATTCAAACGACTCGGTTAAAGCACCCACGAGCTGCTTCATTTGCTCGGGGGTAACGGCATCTTTGGTGCGGTTTTGGGCAGCGGGCAGCAGTGCCAGGTTGGGCTGGCGTTTGTCTTTAATCAGCGCCTGATCCAGCCGACATTCTCCAGCCAGCACCTCCACGGCTGTATAGACAATGCGGTTTTCTAGCCCCAGCAGCAAATCCAAATTGCGGAGGCCAAAATCGGCATCCACAACGGCAACCTTGCGCCCGCGTTGCGCCAGCGCCATCCCCAAGTTGGCAGTCGTCGTGGTTTTCCCGACCCCTCCCTTTCCAGATGTAATCACAATCACGCGACTCATGAACAGCAGCCTCAGAAAAAATACTTGGAAGAGAATACTTGCGAGAGAATACCTGAGAGCAACTACCTGGGAGCACCGTTACTGAGAGACTAATCTCAATTTGGTGAAATCGGTAGATTTGGTGATGCGAATCCCTTCCGCTGCGACGTAGGCCACTTCGGGCTGAAACTGAGTCGGCGACTTTTCAGGAGCCCGCGCTACATGTTCACCAATCCGCAGCTGGGTTGGCTCTAGCGGCAATGAGCGCTGCTTGATCATGGCGTTGCGCCTAGAGCCAACCCAGCTGCGGATTGG
>CASBQJ010000286.1 GCA_949127705.1 Synechococcales cyanobacterium PMM_0085 | reverse complement strand
CCTACGCTGCATCCTTCGACCCTGCCAATCTTGGGTTTGGAGCCTTAGTCGATGGTTTCAGCCGAGTTGCTTAATCTAAAGTTGCTCTAAGGTGAAAGATTTTGCAGAG
This sequence comes from Synechococcales cyanobacterium PMM_0085, assembly GCA_949127705.1. Classification (GTDB taxonomy): domain Bacteria; phylum Cyanobacteriota; class Cyanobacteriia; order Elainellales; family Elainellaceae; genus CASBQJ01. The sequence continues at coordinate 2,979 of CASBQJ010000286.1, read as the reverse complement.
AGAGTTTCGAGGTATCTCTGCAAAGTCTCGACTCTCAAGGAGTGTTTTTGAGAATGCTGCACCCTGGCATTCTCAAACCAAAACAAAGTTACCGATAGACACTTAACAATATATTTTGAGAGGATCCATAAATGAATGTACTAATTACTGGAGTTGCCGGATTTATTGGTTATCACTTGGCGCAGCGGCTGCTAGCAGCAGGTCTTCAAGTGCATGGTATTGACAACTTAAACGACTATTACGATGTCACATTGAAGAAAGATCGGTTATCGCAACTTAAAGATCATCCCAATTTTACATTCCAATTTTTAGATTTGTGCGATCGCCAGGGCCTCTACGATCTATTTCAACATGGTTCTTTCAGTCATGTTGTGAACTTAGCAGCTCAGGCAGGTGTGCGCTACTCTTTGCAAAATCCCCACGCCTACATTGACAGCAACGTAGCTGGATTTATGAATTTACTAGAGGCTTGCCGTCATTACCCAGTACAGCATTTGGTTTATGCTTCATCCAGTTCGGTGTATGGCGCAAACAAAAAAATTCCATTTGCTGTTGAAGATAATGTTGACCACCCAATTTCACTCTATGCTGCCACGAAGAAAGCCGGTGAACTCATGGCCTATACCTATAGTCATCTGTTTTCAATTCCAACAACAGGGCTACGCTTCTTCACTGTCTATGGAACTTGGGGACGGCCCGACATGGCCTATTTTAAGTTCGTGAAATCAATTCAGGAAGGTAAGCCAATCGATGTTTATAATTTCGGGGAAATGCATCGCGATTTTACCTACATAGATGATGTGGTTGAAGGTATTCTGCGGGTGATGCAACGTCCCCCTCAAGCCGTACCTGGCACACCCGAACAGCCAGCAGATGAGCCCTATCAACTCTACAACATCGGCAATAACAAACCGGTTGCGCTTGGATACTTCATTGAAGTGATTGAAGCAGCCTTAGGCAAAAAGGCGAAAAAGAACTTTCTGCCAATGCAGCCTGGAGATGTTCCTATCACGTATGCAAACGTTGATGATTTGATCAATGACGTTGGCTTTCAACCTACTACATCAATCGAAACAGGTATCGCTCGATTTGTTGAATGGTATCGAGAATATTACGGTTAATGGAATGCTACCAACCCATCAACCGCCAATTGCTGTAATGTAAATGATGAACCTTCTTCGGTGCACATTCGATCGCTGCCGCCTTAAGCCGATTTATCTATTGGTTTTTGGGTTGTTCTTCGTATCGCTACTCACAGTTCGATTCGTTCAGTCCCCAGGGCTTCGATGGCCTAATTATGTAGGCGATCGCTCTCTTGTGGCTTCAACTAATTCACTAAGCATTCGCTTTATTTCTCCGTCGGGCAGCGGCGATGGCAACGGGACGAGTGAGCAGAACGCAGGTGTGCTTACAGATCTGCCTGCATTTGTCAAAGCAGTGGGTCCTGGAGGAGAAGTGCGCCTGCTGGGTGGCACCTACTCACAGAACGGCAGTATTTCAATTGACAGTGGCGGAATTCAGGGGCAACCTATAACAATTCGAGGCGCAGATGCCCAGGGCAACGAAACGACCATACCCCTGATTACGGGTTCCCGTTCCAATCCTTATCAACCTCCACCGCAAGGTAAGACAGGCCGTAGTCTCTTTAAACTTTTGCCGGGAGCAAACCATCTGATCGTCCGTAATATTCACTGCATGAACCAAGGCAACGGCTGCATCGTTTTTGCCGGGACATCAGGAGACATCACGATCGAACAGATCAAGGGTACTAATGTGCAACGATTGATCGAACATCGGCCTGACCCAAACCAACCGAACGCCTCCTGGGAATTAGCCAATGTGACAATTAGAGCGAGCGAAATTCATGGCTATTCAAAGGGAGCCTTTCGGTTTGGTAAACCGGCCCCAGACAATCAGGCAGATGCCCATGATCTCCTGATTGAAAATATAATTGGTGATTCTGAACGACAAGACGGTGATGATTTTTGTATGGGCATTCATTTGCGTGGAGATGTCCATCACGCTATTGTGCGCCGAACAACTATGAGTAACTGTCAGCAGACTCTATCGAGCGACAAATATTGGAATGGTGATGGTTTTACAGCTGAGGCAGGTGTTTCTGATCTTCAGTTTGAAGATACCCGTGCCATCGGAAATACTGATGGCGGATATGACATTAAGGCTGCAAACGTAATCATGCTGCGTACCTATGCCGCAGATAACAAAAGAAACTTTCGCTTTTGGTCATCGATTGATGTCCAAGAAAGTATTGGCGAAGAGCCGCACTGCCGAGGTGGTATAGGATGCGAATCTCAAGTTTATGCAGGTAAAGGTGCAGAGGCGGTTCTAACTAACTGTAGTTTTCGCTCAACCAATCCATCGACTCATGTGTTTCAATCGGAGCATGGCGGTAAAGTAACCATGAACGGTGGCATGATTGACCAGAATGGCACATTAATTCATTCTGATTCTAAAGAAAATGTGATCACTTTAAATCAGGTTGTGCTGAGATAGTGGCGTTGCGGAATAGAAGGATGAATTGCATAGGAGTGGTATCTCTATCCAGTAATGCTGTGTGTTTCTGCTAGACCGCAGGCTTTACACAAACAGCCATCCTGTGGGGATCAGCAGTGGCGATTCGTCCCTCTATCCAGCAACGCCTAATTTTTCACGCTGCGCTGGTTGCAATACAGTCCGTGATTATATAAGTGTGCCTGTTGGATTTGGGGAGCATCCCACCGTTGCCAAGATCGAATGCTCACTGCTGGAGTTGCCCCCAGAATGGTGGATGCTGAAGCAGCAGTACATCCCTTAAGCTATTTGGAGCAACTCCAGACTTGATCGGGCAAATATCTTCAAATCGGGATGACTGGATTCGAACCAGCGGCCCCTTCGTCCCGAACGAAGTGCGCTACCAAGCTGCGCCACATCCCGTGGGTGGTCATTAGCCACTCAAGTTTTAGCCTATCACACCGCGCT
>CASBQJ010000285.1 GCA_949127705.1 Synechococcales cyanobacterium PMM_0085 | reverse complement strand
TGCCAAAATGGTATTGTAAAAGACGCGCATGTGCGATCGCGGGTGTAGTTCAGTGGTAGAACGTCAGCTTCCCAAGCTGAATGTCGTGGGTTCGAGTCCCATCACCCGCTTAAAATGTTGTACAAACCTACAGCATCTGATTCAAAAGATTCAACCATCCCAAACGCTGATCGTAGCGCCTGTGATAGGTAGCGTCCGCCAGTCATCTTAGGACAAGGGGCTTAAGCCCCTTGTGGGCTGACGTGCTAACCTGCGTCCTAACGTTTGTGGCGACAGCTATACCTAGGATTGTGAAAGATCGTCGGGCTAGATTTCGCTCTTCCATAGCGGGTTAGACTCTCAGAGAATCTTAGTCAGTACATCAAAAGAGACCCGATCGCTAGCACTCGCAATCGAAGCAGAGGGGCGATTCTCTTTCAAAGACACGCCGTGAGCGCGCAAATCAAACCGGGAAAGATTAAATTGAGACTAAGAAGCACCGTAGAATAGAACACAGTACAATCGGCAATGGCACTGGAATGCAATGTAGGGCTTCCATCTGCCGATTCATGAGTGCCAATGTCGCTGATTCCAGTCCACATAGCTTGATTAAGCTATTTAGTTAGGTTTAGTCAATGATGAGGCATACCCAAGCCAGATCAGTGATTAAGCACCTGGCGATCGTCGCTGGGGCATTTTGGTTTTTGCTGGCCCAGCATCAAGAGAGTGAGTAGCCGCTTGCACTGTTTTTAACTCGCAAGCCCACCACAATCTATAAATTATGCAAAAAAATCTCTTTACAGATAAAGATGCGGTTAAAGGCCGCGCCATTTTCCTTGGAGAACGGCTTGATCTCCGTACCTTAGAAGCCACTGAACCGCTTGCCCGTCAACCCTTAGTCGTGCTTGCTGGGGAGAGCGGATGTGCTGCTCTGTTTAAGTACGGAGCTGCTGTGCTGTTTGGGTTAAGCCCGATTGAAGAAGTATCGTTTTTGTCCCATCTGAAGCCTTTGATTGTTGAGCCGTTTGAGGCTCCCGAAACCGAAGAAGTTACGATTAGGCTCGATCCTGACCGAGCTGGGCAGGCAGAAAATGGAGTCATCTCCGTTCAGGAATTTAGCGTTAGCTGCCTGCAAATTGTGGCAGAAGTTTTGGCCAAGAGTGTGGTGCTGGCGCACTATGAAATTGGGACAGCTGTTGTGTTTGATCAAGTTGAGCCATTTGCGGTCAGCTTGCAGCGAACCACTAAAAATGAACGCTGGGGCAAGGAGCTGCTGCGTCAATTAGGCAGAACGCTCTCGATTCAGCACAAAATTGTGGGTCGGGTCGAAATTATAGATAAACCTGAGTTGCTCTGGGAAGCACCGGATCTAGAGCGGCTCTACTCTCGACTAGAAAATGAATATGAAATCCGCGACCGTCACCTGGCTCTAGAACGGAAACTCGGCCTGATTTCTAGTACCGCAGAGACAGTATTAGAGTTACTCCAGCACAACAGTACGCTACGAGTCGAATGGTATGTCGTGATCTTGATTGTGGTTGAGATTTTGCTGTCGCTTTACAACATTTTTCTCAAACCCTAACTAACCAAAACAGATAATGGGGCAGATCTTCAAGATCTGTCCCGTCATCTGCTCTAGTACCAGCAATACATTTAACTTGCTCTGGATCAAGATGTGCCGTTAAATCTACAAACTCAATCGCCCCAGGACATAGAACCAGTGGTCGGGGATCAGCGAATTAGCATCTATCAGCAGTTATCGCCACCCAAACCCCTAGGCGACGCTTTCAGAAACCTTGGCCAGAACCAATCGATTTTCGGAAGGCTTGATTTGGTATTTTACCAAGTTAGCCAGTTCTTGAAGCTGACTGATAGCTTCAGCCCCTTCCAACTTCATCAACTCCCGGTCATCACGCATTTCAGTCCAGGTGATGCCGTAGTCGGACACCAAAAAACGAATCAGGTGATTTTCACCCAAACTAACCATGAACGATGCGCTATTCATCTGACCGCCGCAGGTATAGCATGACGCCAGATATCCCTGGCGCTCTAGAACAGTTGCTAATGCCTGGAGGTTCATTACCAGGTCACGAACAAATTGACGGTGTTGCTCTGCAAGTCGTAAAAACATACTGACCTCCAATCACCACACTCTTTAGCATTACATCCCGGTATTCTAAACTCTCTTAATATTCCTTTAAGGATGTCCCGAGAGAAGCAATTTAAATAGCCTGCCTCTGAAGTATTAAAAAAAATTATATGTAGCTTAAGAAAATTAAATCATACCCGGGCTTAGGGTAACGAACCCTATCACCATAGAAAGTATCTAAAGCGACACTTAATCGAACCATTAATCAGATAATCTTCATCAAGCCCTATAGCCTGATTCAGACCGTAACCACAGCTTTCCGCAAACTAGGCTAAAACTTTCATAGAACCCTAAGTTTCCAGCCCTGCTCATGAAGTAGATGCCGTAGAGCAAAATGGCTACCCTCTGGGTTATAAACACCCGATCTCATTTTAACGTCTCCTCCTTCAAAGTGGTTAATTCTTACAGTAATTACTCTGAAGCAAGATTCTAAATAGTACCCTAGATGTAAAGTAGATGTAAAGATGTGATTTGAGCGACGCTGTTAGGGTAGCCAAGGGTACTGGCGAAAATCGGGTTTGCGCTTCTCTAAGAAAGCTTGCTTGCCTTCAGCTCCTTCTTCGGTCATGTAATATAGCAGCGTCGCATTGCCCGCTAGCTCTTGCAGTCCGGCTTGCCCATCACAATCTGCATTGAAAGCCGACTTGAGGCAGCGAATCGCGATCGGGCTTTTCTCTAGAACTTCTTGTGCCCAAATCACCCCCGTTGCTTCTAACTGCTCTACCGGAACCACACAGTTGACTAAGCCCATGGCTTCAGCCTGCTGGGCATTGTATTGACGGCAAAGATACCAAATTTCACGAGCTTTTTTTTGCCCCACAATGCGAGCCAGATAGCTGGCTCCAAACCCGCCGTCAAAACTGCCTACTTTAGGTCCCGTTTGCCCAAAGATGGCATTATCGGCGGCAATGGTGAGGTCACAGACAATATGCAGGACATGCCCACCGCCGATCGCATAGCCCGCCACTAGGGCAATCACGACTTTGGGCATACTGCGGATTAAACGCTGCAAATCTAGTACGTTGAGTCGGGGGATGCCATCGCTGCCAATGTAGCCGGCCGACCCTCGAACGCTCTGATCCCCGCCGGAGCAGAATGCGTATTTACCGTCTGTATGAGGCCCTGCCCCCGTCAATAGAACGACGCCAATCCGCGTGTCTTCACGGGCGTTACTGAAGGCGTCGCATAGTTCGGTGATGGTTTGGGGTCGAAACGCATTGCGCTTGTGCGGACGGTTAATCGTAATTTTGGCGATCCCGTCGGCTTT
>CASBQJ010000284.1 GCA_949127705.1 Synechococcales cyanobacterium PMM_0085 | reverse complement strand
TTCTAACCCGCTCCATGTTTCAAATTTGAACCATTACTGATTCACTATGCGAGTCTTACTACTCTATCCTCTCTTCCCTCAGTCGTTCTGGTCTTTTGACAAAGCATTGGAGTTGATTGGTCGCAAGGTGTCTCTGCCGCCACTGGGGATGATTACCGTTGCCGCAATCTTGCCTCAAACCTGGGAATTTCGCCTCGTTGATCGCAATGTCGAATATGAGACAGAAGCAGACTGGTACTGGGCAGATTTAGTGATTATTTCGGGCATGATTGTGCAAAAGCCCGACATGATCTACTTGATTGAGCAAGCCAAACGGCGGGGCAAAATGGTTGCTGTTGGCGGGCCATATGTGACCTCAGTCCCCGAAGCTGCTCTAGCCGCTGGGGCTGATTTCTTGGTGCTCGATGAAGGCGAAATTACCTTACCCATGCTAGTTGAAGCATTGGCCGCAGGCAAAACCTCGGGCATCTTGCGGGCACCCGAAGGCGAGCGTCCCGACGTCACTGGCACCCCCATTCCCCGCTACGACCTGCTCAACTTGGGTGCTTACAACGAAATGTCAGTCCAGTTTTCGCGGGGCTGTCCATTTCAGTGCGAGTTTTGCGACATTATTGTCCTCTACGGGCGCAAGCCTCGCACCAAGGATCCAGCCCAGCTGATCGCAGAATTGCAGCGGCTGTACGACCTAGGCTGGCGGCGATCGGTGTTCATGGTAGACGACAACTTCATCGGCAACAAACGCAACGTCAAGCTGATGCTGCGCGCACTCGGCCCTTGGATGGTTGAGCACAAATATCCCTTCCGCCTGTCCACCGAAGCCTCTATCGACTTGGCGCAAGATTCGGAGCTGATGGAGCTGATGATCCAGGCCAACTTTGCGTCAGTCTTTGTCGGCATCGAAACGCCTGACACCGATACGTTAGCGTTGACCCAGAAGTTCCAAAATACCCGTGATTCTCTCTTAGAATCGGTCGAAGCTATCAACCGAGCCGGACTGGGCGTGATGGCCGGGTTTATTTTGGGCTTTGATAACGAAAAGTCTGGAGCCGGTCAGCGGATTATTAACTTTGTCGAATCGACTGCCATTCCCAAGGCCATGTTTGGCTTGCTCCAAGCATTGCCCAATACGGCTCTGTGGAAACGGCTTGAAGCGGAAGGCCGCCTCCTAGATTCTGCTAAAGATATTCAAGGGCACCAAATGTCGTTGACCAACTTTGTGCCGACCCGCCCCATTGAAGAACTGGCGCGCGAGTATTTGAGCTGCTTCTGGGAACTCTACGAACCCAGCCGCTACCTGGCTCGGGTCTATCGGCATTCGATGCGGATCAAGCCTGTGCCCCATGCAATTCCCTTCCGCATGTTGGAGTGGGTAGAACTGCGGGCTGTGTTCACGATCTTTTGGCGGCAGGGGATTAAGCGCAGCACTCGCGGCCAGTTCTGGCGTCAGTTGATTGGCATTGTGCGGCATGACCCCAAGGTGATTGTTTCTTACTTAAGCAGTTGTGCATTGCTGGAGCATTTCTTGCAATATCGGACGATTGTGCGCGATGAGCTGGAAGGGCAACTGGCTCAGGCGGCGGCGGCAGCCCCTGTGGTCGAGCGTTCTCTCACCTCTAGCTCTCTCTAATGTGTAGCGGAGCTTAAGGCCATATCTCGCTGTTCTGTAGAAAAACCAGCGTATCCTGATGGGGGTGCGTTGGTTTTTTTAAGGGCAAGATTGCTGAATCTTGGCAGGCAGTGATCCGAAAAAATACGGAGAGATTAAGTTTTCAACCTATCCGTAAAACCCTTGACTATGATGGCAACAGATATCACGGCAACTGAACATGGCAAAAGACCCAGGTAGCAACCTCGATACAGCAAGGCGCTTTCCGATTGGCGCAACCAGTCGCACCCTTAAAGACACCCTGAGTCCAACCGATCGCCTCGACATCTGGACGTTAAAAGTGCGGGCGAGTAATTTTAGTGTGGCGCTGACGGAGCTGGCAAAAAGCACCAATGCCGATTTGTATTTGCTCAACCGTAAGGGGCAGGCGATCGCCAGCTCCACGCGCAGAGGCAATAAGGACGACTCCCTCAACAATCTGCTGATCCCCTCGGGAACGTACTACGTAGCCGTGCTGTTAGCTGACACCAGCGGCAGTACAAACTATGCCTTAACCATGTCTGCCCCGGCTCCTACCGATTTTTTGGGCAACACGTTTGACAACGCGTTTGGGTTGAATGTGAGCGCAGCAGGGACTACGTTTTCCGAAGTCGTCACCAAAGCCGATCCAGATGATTTTATTCGCTTTCGTCTGCCTGCCCCCGGACAGCTAAAGCTGAATTTGAAAAACTTGAGCGGCAATGTAGATCTTGAACTTTACGATCGCAATCGCACCCTGATTAAACGCTCGGCCAACCTCAAAACCATCAACGAAACCCTCTCCCGGCGGCTCATTGACTATGGCTCAATTTTTTATATCCGCACAACGCACAAACCCGGTAAAGATGGCGTCTACACCTTCAGCTATAAATTTACCCCCGACCAGCAGACGGCAACAGCATCGGGGCTAAAATTCGTTGATTTGGTGCCAGGTACCGGGATCACGCCTGCGGCCGGACAAACTTTGTCTGTTCAATACACAGGCACGTTAGAAAATGGCACAGTGTTTGACACCTCGCGCGATAATAACCAGCCATTTGTCTTCAAACTAGGCAGCAATTCGGTCATCCCAGGGTTTGAGGAAGGCTTGAGAACCATGCAGGTGGGGGGTCGGCGGCAACTGATCATTCCGGCCAATTTGGCCTACGGAGCCACGGGTTCCGGCAGTATTCCGCCCAATTCCACAATCATTTTTGATGTGGAATTAGTCGCTGTTAGTTAACTATTCACCGAATATGGCGTGGGAGATTGAGGAGGGCACAATGGTGAAATTGAATTTGCGCTGTGGATGGGCGATCGCGACTGCGCTGCTGCTGCCTTTGGGGGTGCCGCTCGCTGCCCTAGCCGAATTGGCGACGCTGCAAGGGCAACCGGGTAGCCAAGTTAACGTCCGTCGTTCGCCTTCGACCAATGCCGCGATTGCCCATTACGGCCTAGGGGGCGATCGCGTCGATGTGAATGACTGGATCAGCTCCACCGATGGCTATATTTGGTATGGCGTGCGGTTTTCTAGCAGTGGAGCCACCGGCTGGGTGCGGGGTGACTTGGTGCGCATAAACTCGTCTACCAGTCAGCGCGTCTCATTTGCCCCAGGCACCGCAGCGGCCAATGTTGGCGGCAATGTGCAGGGGTTTCAAGTGCGTGAGTATGTGCTGAATGCGGCAGCGGGTCAAACCATCTCTACGCAGCTGATTGCCAATAGCGCATCTTTGAGGGTGAATGTAGTAGCCCCGACAGGGCGATCGCTCTACCTGGGAGGGGGCAATTGGTCTGGGCCGCTCCCTGTGGCAGGAGACTATCGGGTGCGTGTCAGTCAATTTGCCACCGCTGCCCGTAGAAACGAGACAGGGGAGTTTGGCCTGACCATAGGAATTCGTTAAACTGGCAAAATGGGCGGCAGCACAAACGACAGCAGGATCAGCCCTGCACCCCACAGCAGCGACCAAAAGCGGTGATAGCTGTGGACTGTCCACTTGTCGGGGCAGTCCATCCGCACCAGGTCTACTAATGGCATGATGCCGCGCCGGAACCAGCCCGTGACGCCGACCGAGCGATGCATAAAGCTATCGGCTTGACTCCAGCCAAACAGCAAGTTGCCCAGCGCACCAAAGCGAGACGAGTAGCGCAACAGCATGAACCCGGTGGGGTCTTGCAGTTTTAGGTCAGAGCCAAACTTGTTGCCCGTATCGCCCCGGCCAATAATGTTGCCTGCTAGCGTCACCGGGCGACCCCGCAGCGGGCTGGCGTAGGGATCAGACATCAGCGTCAGCACGTCCATGGCTGGAGCGCGGTTGAAGTCTGGATACATCACGGTGGTTTTGAACAGAACGCCAATGCCGCCACCGATTAAGCCCAGGTGGAGAAATACCTTCCAGTCCGTGGCTCCAGTCGAGTAAACGGCCACTCCAATCAGTAGCCCTAGTGCCAATCCTAGCCAGTCCGCCCAATACAAGACTAGATCGAGGATAAACGTGCCATAGAGCCGGGTTTTGCTGAGGCTGCGGCCTTCACGCGCCACGCGAGCCATGTCAAACTCAACCTCTAGCCCTAGCTGTTCGGCATAGGTGCTGAGGGCACGGACACGTTTGCCTGTCAGCGGATGGGTAGACTTTAGTTCCATCCACCCCGCCCACGGGTTGAACATATCCCACAGAAATACCCGACCCACGTTGGCGGGTTCCGACGCAACCCGATAGGCGGTGCCCGTAACGGCAGCAGTGCGGGGATCGGCAATCCCCAGGGAACGGGTGCCCTGCAAAATCTTGCTGGGTGCAGGGTTGCGGCTGCCTTCTTCGACAATGCCATAGGCAATTTTGACCAGAGCGCGAGACAGGCCATTTGGATTGCCTGTGATTTCAGCAGCAAAGTGGTCGGCGTAATATTCGCGGGTGCGCGACAGGTACAGCGTCAGGTATTCACCCAACACATAGAATACGTAAGCGGCGATCGCCATACTTTTGCCACCGCTCTTAAACCGCCGCATCAGATCGCTGTCTCCCAGCAGATCGGTGACTTCGTCGATGTAGACGTATAGCAGGTAGGTAATTTGCACTAGCATGGCCGCCAGCGTCATCACCGCAAAGTCCCAGTGCACAATGTGCCCCAGTTCGTGGGCATAGACCGTGGCGATCTCATCGTCGTCTAGATAGGTGAACAACCCCTGGCTCACCACTAAGCGAGCGCTGTTGGGCAGTGAGCCGTAAGTAAAGGCCGTCGGATTTTGGTCGTCAATGATCCCTAGGCGCGGCGTGGCCAGTTTTTTCTCTTGGCAAACCCGACGGATCACCCGTGCCGCTTCAGGGCTATGCCGCTCCACATCCGAGATCAGCACCCACCGCGTACCATACAGCCAGTTCTGGATCAAGTCCATAATCAGCGGAGCCAGGAAGAAGGCAATCAGGTTGAAGGCAATCGTGATGGCGATCGCCACCTTGAGCCAGAACTCCAGATTGGTGCTGTCATAGATCCACAAAATTGCCATCGACAGCGCCAAAATCATCCCCGATAGCAGCGTCAAGGTAGCGCCAGAGGCCAGTGCTAGATTGGCAGCCACCCCTTTCATCACCAGGGCAACCCCGGCTTTGGCCGCGCGGCCTGCTTGGGGCAGCGGCGGGCGAGAGTCTGGCGCTGGGGAATCAGGTGAGGAGGAGGGCAAGGAGGAGGAGGAGAAGGAG
>CASBQJ010000283.1 GCA_949127705.1 Synechococcales cyanobacterium PMM_0085 | reverse complement strand
GCTGATGATGGTTCTGCTGGAGCGTAGTCGCGGTTAAAGCAACATGCGATCGTAGACTGACTAACTTAGCCTCTAATTCATGATCACGGTAGGTTAATAGCAGGATTGACTAGGGGCATGGCACTGTCATGCCTTGACCGCAACATTTGCCACCAATAGGAATCGAATTGGCATTATTCTTGGTTCACAAACCCATTTAGCCGAGGGTCATAGGTGCCAAACAAAGACCCGTTCGCGTTAAACAGCTGAATTGGCAGCTGAGACTCTTCTCCGGCAACGGCGATCGCCTGCAACAAAGGGCTAAAATTTAGCATCATCGCCGCTTGGGCGTCATACTCCCCTTTTGCTTGAGTCGCCGCCGCCGCTTGCTGCAATGCCTGGTCATAGCTCGGCGTAATCCGCACCTGCATCACATTGCCCATTCTGCCGTAGGTGCAAACTCGGGGCGTCCCAGCACAGGTTCGCTCCAACGCACTTTGAGCCGTCTGGTTAGATACCGCCAGTTTCAGCCGATCTTGAGCCGTCACCAGAGCCGCTTTATAGGCCGTCACCAGCGTCTGTGCCTGGGTCGATTGTGATGTATTTTGGGGCACCTGCTGAGCATAGCGCAGGGCTTCTTGCCATTGGTTGACCGCCTGAGACCATTGATCCAAGGCTTCTGAACGCTGCGCCTGTGAGGCCAGTGCTAAGGCTTGGTTGTAGGTAGAGCTGGCCTGCTGTTCTTGTTGCAAGTGGCTGCGGCTAGCCAATAAACGCGGCTGGTAAAGCGCTAAGAGCTGTTGCGCTTCAGCATAGGGCATGGTGGTTTGGGGCACCTGCCGCAGCAAATCCATCGCTGTTTTCCAGGTGCTCTGAGTCAGTTGCCAGGTGGGCAGGGAAAGGGCAATGCCGTTGCGCGCTTCTGCGACCTGTGCCGTTTTGCGGGCTAAATTAACCTGCTCTTGGGCATGTTTCTCGATCGCAATCCGCCGCTGAATTGCCGCCAGATTAGCTCGATATTCCACCAGTTTGCGATCGCTCAATTGATGCACTGGGCTATCGGGAGACACCCGTTCTAGATGGGCGATCGCCTGCTGCCAAAGCTGCTCGATTTCTTGCCAAGTTGGCAACGGGTGCGGCGGCTTCTGGCTTTTGATGGCCGCTTGCATGGCCACATCTTGTGCCATCACCACCTGCACCAACACCGCTGCTTCCTGCTCATGGGTTTGCATCAAATTCATCGCTGCCGCATGATACCCCGACCAAGATGGAATCCGGTCGAGCAAGTAATTTGCTTCAACCAATTTGCCATAAGCGTCTACCACATCTTGAGGCGACTGCGCCGTTTGTACCGCCAACTGCGCCGTTTCTCCTAACTGTTGCGCCGTTTGCAGCGGTTCACAAAACCCCAACACGCAAGGCCGCGTTAGCCCATACAGCGTGCCACAAAAGGCCACCAATGCCACCCCTGTACTGATCAAAACAACCGGCTGCGTTAGCCAAAATAACCCAGATTCGATGGCGGCTCCTATCCGACGTAGGCCATTGGTCTCTGTCTTTGCCGCCACGGTCTCTGCCGCCACCGCCTCTGCCGCCACCGCCTTAACCGGAACTGTAACCGAGTCGGGGCGATCGCCATTATGCGTTTCCAGCCAAGTCATGGCGCGTATCTCACCGCTAGCCGTAGCATCACCAGCCACAGAGTCAGCAGCGCCAGACTCATCCTCTTCAGGCAAACCTGTCTCGACCCTAGCCGCAGAATCGACGGTTAAACCATTTTTGAGCGCTTCACTAGGCGATGCAACCGTATCTAGAGCGATAGGTTGAGCCGTCAACCCATAGGCGGCGTAGGGTTTCTCTTGCCCAACGATGCGCAGGTAAAGCCGTACAGGCCGCTCCCCCAAGTTCATTTCAGCCTGCGATCGCCGAAACACCTGCTCCAAGGTGCTCACAATCTGGCGCGGGTTTAGCACACTATCGGGTAGATGCTGCGCCAAAATCAGCAGAGTGCCCTGCTTGACGCCACAGCGAACCTGCACAGCCATGGGCTGAGCGCTGGCATCTCGTAGTCCCCGCTGCAAGCGCTCTCCTAACAACTGCAAGTCTTGAGGTTGAATGGCTGGGTTCATAGCTGGGTTCATAGCTGGGTTCATAGCTTTGCTCAAACTTACTACAAGCGGCTACTCTAAGTGCATAAGAAAACCTGACCGAACATAAATCCTTGCCAGAATGGATATTCTAATTGTTGAAGACGAAGCGGAGATTGCCCAACTGATCCAGCTATATCTCGAAAAGGAAGGTTTTTCGTGTCGGATCTGCCGAGATGGACTATCGGCGATCCAGCTATTTCAAGACTATCAGCCCGACTTGATCATTCTCGACCTGATGCTCCCCGAACTCGATGGGCTGGAGGTTTGCGCCCGCATTCGCCAAAAACCGGGTACCAAAGACCCCTACATTCTAATGTTGACGGCCAAAGGTGAAGAACTGGATCGGATTATTGGCCTATCGACCGGAGCCGATGATTATATGGTGAAGCCGTTTAGCCCTCGTGAACTGGTGGCTCGCGTCCGGGCCCTACTGCGCCGGACTATGCGCCAGGGTGGTCAAACTCTGACTTACCACACACAGCATTTTACCGTCGATGTCGATCAACGGATGGCTCACCGCCAGCTCGACGCTAACCCAGCCGAACGGCTAGACCTGACCACGCTAGAATTTGACCTGCTCACCACCTTTCTGAGCTACCCTGGCCGCGTTTGGAACCGCACCCAGCTGATTGAAAAACTGTGGGGCAGCGACTTTTTTGGCGATGAACGTGTGGTCGATACCCACATTGCCCGCCTGCGCAAAAAAATTGAACCCGATCCTGCCAACCCCACCTTTGTCAAAACGGTAATTGGCGTGGGCTATAAGTTTGAGGATGCTAGTGGGAGCTAATATTCAGGGCATGTCAGTGCCATGCCCCTACAGGTTCAATTCAAGATTCACGAGGTTAAGGAGCGGCAGGTGGGGCTGCAACGCATCCTTGAGTCGATTGTGTCCCATCGGGCATGGTTGCGCCACAGAGGTTGGCACGGCTCAAGTCGGTGTCTGCCAGGTCAACATTGCTTAAGTTGGCACCACTCAGATCGGCGTTGATTAAAACTACATCCTCCAAGTTCGCGTCCGTTAAATTGGCGTTTTTTAAATTGGCATTGCCCAAATCAGTCACAAACCGATAGGTGACCGAGGGGCCAAGTAATAGATCTAGACCCAATCCAGCCACCCCAAACCCGTAGGAGTTAGCTTGACTGGGTGCTTTGTCACTTAAGTTTGCTGCCGTCAAATTTGCGCTCTCTAGGTTGGCCTGAAATAGATTCACGCCTTCGAGATCTGCCTGACTCAAGTTTGCCTGACTCAAATCTGCCGCTTGCAGGACGGCGAGTTCTGCTTCGATGTCGGTCAGGTTTGCCGATCGCAGATTACAGCCGTGCAGGTTGGCTGAAGATATATTTGCTTGCTGCAAATTGGCTTCGATTAGTGTGGTGAGGGTGAGCCAGGCTGAAGACAAATTTGCTCCGGTCAAATTGGCTCGGTTGAGATTGGCACCTGTGAGGTAAGCACTACGCAATTTTGCGTTGGTCAAGTTAGCACCCTCTAGATTGGCCCCCTCCAAGTTGACGTTATCCAAATCTGCCTCAGCCAAATTGACGTTGCGCAAATCGCACCGGGGACAGGCGTCCGTTTCCAGTAATTGTTTGATGGCAGCATCACCACTGAGCGGCGGTGTGGCGGTGGTGGTTAAGCGGGAGGCGATCGCCCCATCCCCAGCTTTAGGCGTGAGTTGCATGAGCTGTTCACCAAAGGGAAAACCCGCTTCGGCATCGGTAAACAGGGTCAGCACATTGCTGCGATATCCCGTGTTTGCCTGATCCGGCGATGGTTCTGTGGATGGCTCTGGGCTGATATAGCTCAGACTCAGATTTGTTTTGTCATCATCAGACCAAGCTGTCAGCAATCCATTCCCCCGGACGCTCCACACGCGGGTACTGACAACAAAAATTTGCTCAAAGGGAATCTCAATCGCAGTGGTATCTTTTTGGCCATCTAGATCTGCGATCGGATCGCCAATCTCCCGGTAGATCGTGAGGGTTGTTTCACCCAGATCGACGTTACAGGTATCTGTCTTGTCAAAATCACCCCGCAGGAAGCTGCAGGCTGTAGGAATGCCAGGGCGACTTGCCATCAAGATAGGCCAATCGCGCCCTTCACATCGACTGTTGTAGGGCGATCGCGTACACAGCAAAAGTAATGACCGCTCTGCTGGCGATGCGTCAGTTGCAACGGCATAGAGGTTGATCAACGGCAAGATTCCCAGCAGCGCCATCCAAGGTTTGAGAGTCATGCTAATCGCTCTTGTTGAATCATGGGTAGACAAAAAATAGTAAATTCAGTGTTTCAAACGGTTTTTTGTAAATCAGTGAGGAGACCGCCTATGCTTGCCGTAGCATGAAAGGATTCTAAGCCCTTAGTCCAGACTTTTCTAGTCTTGAGGATTACGCTTGAATCTGTAAGCAGATTGCGATCGCATCCTCCTAACGTCCTTACAGCCTGAGGCGCTACCTTGGTATAGGATGGTCGATCTCATTGGGTTGCCCTCACAGTGAGTTTATAGCTGGCTGCTGGCACTGGCTTGGGGCTAATTGCATTTCCTGCGGCGATCGCCCCCTTCCGCTATTTAGGCGCAGCAATAGCGATAGGGTTGATCCAGTGGCTACTCTTGAGGCTGAGGCGCGACTCTTAGCAGAACCCTTACAAACTTTCTAGATACCTCAGCAAATCGGCCATTTCTTGAGAATTGGGTTGAAACTGCGGCATGGGAGGCGTTTTGCCGCTGATCACTTGCTGAATTAGCCCAATCCGTGATTTGCGAGACGAAACATGGTGCAAGTTTGGCCCCACCAGGCCATCACCCGTTAATCCGTGGCAGGTAGCACAATTCATCTGAAAAATGACTTTCCCCTGAGCAGCGCTGCCCTGAAGCCTTAACACATCGCCGATGTAGGGATCGGGAGGCCGAAAGATGGTGATAAACGCGATCGCTACCACAAACGCTCCGATGATCGCCAATAGCGTCAACGCCAATCGTCGGGGGCGAACTGAGGCTTCAGTTTCAGCACTTGTCAGTTGAGTTTCTAAAACTGGGTTATCCAAGCGTGCTCTAGTCAAGGCTGAATGTATACAAAGTGTGCAAGACGCGTCTTAGTTCATAACTTATCTTAAAGTTTCTTTAGCGACTCGCGCAATCTTGCCCTAATTTATTTCAGCAATTCTCATGCCGAGGGGGGTTGCCCCCTGAGGAAACGCAAACCTGGCGATGAGAATTGCACTAACTATTGCTAAGATTCTAGTAATGCTCATGGAGATTACACCGTGGTAGAACCGTTGCTATCTGGAATTGTGTTGGGACTAATCCCAATCACGCTGGCGGGGCTGTTTGTGGCAGCCTATCTGCAATACCGCCGTGGCGATCAGCTGGGACTGTAACTCAGGGGTCGATTGGTGGTTGGGTTGATCAACCGCACCGTCCTTGAGGCGGTGCTTTTTTGTGAATTGGCCTGCTTTAGTGCTCTGCTTTAGTGCTCTGAGCCAGCAAAAAAAGTGAGTGCCGTGTTGTTATAAACCTTTTGGCGGCAGATGACTAAGGGAGCCACCCGCGCCGCCAAGTCATCTAGGGCGGTGGCTGTCCAGCGGCGGGGATGGTGTTCTACGGCAAGCTCACCGCCGGGGGCGAGCAGTTGGGCGTGGGCGATCGCCTCTAGCACTGGCTCATACAGCTCGCTGGCGTAGGGCGGGTCAAAGTAGATGCGGTCAAAGGTTTGCCCTGCCAGTGCCGGCAGCCGCTGGATAATATCGCCACGAATCAGCTTAAAGGTTTGCTCGGGGCGAGCCACCGTTGCCCAATTTCCTTGGATAATGCCGCAGGCACGTCCTGCTTGCTCAATCCCTACCACATGCGCCGCACCACGCCCGAGCGCTTCCGCCCCCATCGCCCCCGACCCGGCACACAGGTCCAACCAGCGACAGCCATTGACCTGCCCCTGCCAAATATTGAAT